>NZ_CP008941.1:1125000-1425000 GCF_000742835.1 Candidatus Paracaedibacter acanthamoebae
TTGATCAAGGCGTCATAGCAGGCAAGATCACTGCAGAGATGCTGTATGATGAAGAGTTTGATGAGCATGGAACCCGTAAGGCTTTAGAAGATTTATTGCGTGGTGGTAAGGTTGGGCGTCCTTCTGCTCGCTTTGCCAACCGGTTGATTCAGATCGAGCCGTTAATCTTGCAACTTGATGAAGGAACACGGTTTGCTCAATTGTCTTCGTGGGCACTTGCAGGTCTTCATTGCAGCACGCGTGCAGAGAAGGAAACGTATGATTTTTATGTCCGTTATATGAGTGAAGGCCAAAACCTTGACAGGGAAGAGTTAAGTCTGGAGATGCGCATTGCCCTTAGCTTGGCAGATCTACGTAAGCAACTTATAAGCCGACTTGTTCCTATGGACGAAGTAGAACGTTTGCATCAGGTGGCGTACTTAGAGAAGAAAGCAGGGCCTCTGCTTGCCGTGGTAGGTGATGCTGAAGCGTTTCAAGACAGATATGAAATTATTGTCAAAACTGTCTATAAAAGCTTGTCTCCTGAAGACATCCTGAAACATGTACAAGCCCATTACACGGTTGATAGTATTGCTAACTTTTTAGCTGAGACCATTAATCGGGGCACGCGGTTATCATATACGCACCTTGCGCATGCTTTTGAGGAGCGGAAATCGGGCATCAGCCTTGCAGAGTTTTATGATGAGGAGATCACTACCTTTACTCCTCAAGGGGCTAAAGCTTTATTGTATAGTACAGGGTACTTTGAAAGTCGCTTCTAATAATAATAACAATTATAGGAAATAATCATGAAAGCTATTTTTCTGAGGACAATTGCCCTTAGTTTGTTTTTAGTAGACACTGAGAGCCAGGCAGCTGCCCCCCAATACTCTAAACAGTATCCAGAGATACCGCACAAGCCTTAGAAGAAAAAGGGCCATTCTTTGCAAAAGGCTATAAAAAAATTATCAATTACCATTTATCAATCACTCTAGGATACGAATCATGAAACAACGGCAGAATAACCTCCTCCCTTTTGCTTTAAGTCTACTTCTTGGCACTGTAGGCTATAAAACCTCACAGGCCATGGAAAATCCATCAAGTATTGATTTAGAAAATATTACCAGCACATCTTTAATCCTTGAAGGAAAGCAGATTGGAGATGCAGGCGCGCAAACACTGGCTAAGAATACCACCCTCACCTCCTTAGATTTAAGGAACAATGGAATTGGAGATGCAGGCGCGCAGGCCCTGGCTAAGAATACCACCCTCTCTTCTTTGAATCTAAGGCAGAACTGGATGGGGACTGCGGGAGTGAAGGCATTGGCTCAAAATACCACCCTCACCTCCTTAGATTTAAGGAACAATAGGGTTGGAGATTCAGGCGCGCAGGCCCTGGCTAAGAATACCACCCTTACTTCCTTGAACTTGGAATGTTGCTGGATTGGAGTTGAGGGAGTGGCAGCGCTCCTGAATGCCCTGCGAACCCAAACAAACCTAACAGAACTATCCTTAAAATGGCCTAACAGTAATAATGAAAGGGAGGTTGAATTTCTTTTAAATCGCAACAAGGAATTGGCAAGCAACCGCACTCACCAAGTTATCCCCACTGTGCCCGCTCCTACCCCTCAGCCTATGCAAGGAACATTCCCTCAGAATGTCATTGCTCCAGTCTTACCAGACGAGCCTTCTAAAACCAAGGAAGACAAGGGTAAGGAGAAGTTAGGGGAGTTCATTAAATCACTTATTAATAAAGACCTAAGAGACACAGCTCTTCGAAAAAAAACCATAACCCCCTCTCAACGTCCAAATCGCTTGCTAGATTCTTCTCAGGCAAAAATTAAGCAATTAGAAAAAGAAAAAGCCCAGGTGGAAGAAAACCTTTCTTCTGTTATGCTGGCCAATGAACACCTTCTTGAAAGACAGAGCACACTTGCCAGCTCTTATCAGAGTGTCTTTGAGCTCTTGCAAGAAATGCCTCAACAAGCGTCCCCACTTGTTCAGATGGCTCTGGGACTGTCTTATAAGCTAGAGTTAGTGCCCGATCCTCATTTGGCTTTGCAATGGTTTGGCAAGGCTTTGGGTCAGGGAGAGAGCCGTGCACTCGATTTTATCAGAGAGGACGCAGATAAAGGAGAAAAAGAGGCTCAATACCTTGTGGCACGCGCTTATGAACAGGGCCAAGGCATCCCGCGTGATCTCAGGCAAGCTGCCACTTGGTATAATAAAGCCGCAGAGCAACAGCATCCCCTTGCTCGACAACGCCTTGCAGCTCTTCAAAGCGTTGAACTTGAAATTGCTGCCCAAGAAGGCGATGAGACCATCTAAAACGTGGGGGTCATGCCGCTAAAGACAGTGAATATCCAACATTTTGACCCATTTTTGGATACCAACGATTGAAAGTATTTCTGAGCTCGTTATTAAGAGTTTTTGTCTTGACTTGAAGAAGCAAATACGCTCCTTCTTGTGTCCATCTCATCTGCTGTTTTTTAGACATCCTTCTACTAGGCGTCGTGTGGAACACAATGTCATTCGGTTAAGCGGTATCGTCAAGGGCACCGTCATCAACTATGTTTGTAAAGATTTAAGCTTAGCATTAGCAATGATAACGATTTTACGCATAAGAGCCGTCAAAGCGACCATTTTCTTTTTACCTCTTTTGATAAGATTTTCATAGAAAGCCTTAAGAGGACTATCGGTTCTTCTCGCTGTCATAGCAGCCATAAAGAGGATGCGTTTAACATCGACTCTGCCTCCTTTCGTCCTTCTATAGCCCACTGTTTTTCCACTTTCACAAGGATGAGGCGCTAATCCTGCAAGGTTGGCTATTTGGCGTCGATTAAGCGTTCCCAGTTCCGGCAGTAATCCCAAAAGAGTGGTTGCCACAATAGGGCCGACCCCTGCAATCTCTTGAAGAGTTTGATAGCGCTGGAGAAGAACAGGGTCAATCTGGAGAAGTTTCTCCAAAAGGCCTTCAATTTCAGTGAGTTGTCGAGTACAGGACTAGCATTACTGCTAGTCCTGTACTCGACTTAATGTTAATTTGGCTGCTAACAAAATTTAATATTTCAGGAATAATTTCAAAAGGCTCCTGCTGAGGAAACCTATTAAAGACTTTCACAAATATTAATTGATAGCAAAACCCAAGCCGGTTCGGATCGCGTCTGCATTGAAAAACCCATTCTTGTTCTTCTTTTGAAAGTGGGCCGACTTCATTAAGTAATTGACGAGTAATAGCATACCTACTCTCCATAAAAAACCATCCTTTTATCTAGACATATATATTTATTTTTATTAGGTTTTATATGGACACTTATTGAACAATTAAAAGTATTTCAACCTTTTTCTTAAACAGAGTGCTAAAAATGGCTAATTTTGCCTATCTACGCGTGTCAACGGACAGCCAAGATAATCAGAACCAAAAGCTGAGTGTGCTTGAGTACTGCAATGCGAACCAACTGGGCTTGCTTCATTTGATTGAGGATACGGTTAGCAGTAAAGTGCCGTGGAAAGAACGGAAAATTGGAGAGATCCTTCATAAAGCCAACAAAGGAGATGTGATTGTCGTCTCGGAAGTCTCCCGTCTAGGCCGTTCAGCCCTACAAGTTCTTGAAATTCTTGAGTTCGCCGCCAATCATGAAATTTCTGTGCATCTCGCAAAGAATCGATTTATTATGGATGGCTCCATGCAGGCAACAATTACAGCGACAATTTTAGGCCTTGCAGCGCAGATAGAACGTGAATTTATTTCTCTGCGGACAAAGGAAGCTCTGGCAAAATGCAAACAAGATGGTAAAAATCTAGGACGACCAAAAGGACCAGCCCAAGCTTTAAAGCTAGATCAGCACTATGATGAAATTGTTTCTTACTTGAGAAAAGGAATCAGTAAACGATCTATAGCCAAGTTAATTGAGTGCTCCCCTACCAGTCTTTATAATTGGCTAAAACGTAGAAAAATTAAGGACTAATTCTCTTAGCAGGACCTTTGGTACCAGGATGCCTAATTCCGCGAGGCACCTCCAAGGCTATTATCTCTAAAAATTAGATTACCTATACCTTTCGATGAAACAACCTATAAAGCGCAGGCAGCACGAGGAGTGTCAACGCGGTGGAAGAAATGATTCCGCCGATCACTACTGTTGCTAAAGGCCGCTGCACTTCCGAGCCAGCACCTACATTAAACGCCATTGGTACGAAACCCAGCGATGCCACCAGCGCAGTCATTAGCACAGGGCGTAGACGAGTGAGTGCGCCTTCTGTAATAGCTTGCTCCAATGGCTTTTTTTCATTAAGTAGTTGGCGGATAAAAGATACCATAACGACACCATTTAAGACCGCTACTCCCGAGAGGGCAATAAATCCCACGCCTGCAGAAATGGAAAGCGGAATACTTCGTAGCCAAAGTGCTATTATCCCTCCCGTGAGTGCTAGCGGTACACCTGAGAAGATAATAAGGGCATCCCGTATTGAACTGAACAATGAAAATAACAACAAAAAAATAAGCAATAGAGTTACTGGCACCACTATTTGAAGTCGCTTACTGGCAGAAATCAACTGCTCAAATGTCCCCCCGTATTCTACCCAATACCCAGATGGAACTTCTATTTTTTCAGTTACCTGTTCCTGAACATCTTGCACAAACGATCCAAGATCACGTCCCCGAACATTGGAGGTTATTACGACACGGCGTTTACCGTTTTCGCGGCTTATTTGATTAGGTCCAGGCGCAATTTCTAATGTGGCAACTTCCGATAACGGTACATATCTCAGTATTTGTTTGTTTTCTTTATCTAAGCCTTGAGCTAATGGGATTGGCAAGCTTTTCATTGCATTTATATTAGTGCGTAATTCTTCCGGTAAACGCACAATTAAATCAAACCGTCTATCTCCTTCAAAAATACGACCAGCTACTTTACCCCCCAGACCAATTTCTAATATTTCTTGCATGTCTGCTACATTCAAACCATAAAGGCTAAGGGCAGCACGATTAGGCAGTATACTTAAAACTGGAAGTCCCGTAATTTGTTCCATTTTTGCATCCGCAGATCCTGGAATAGTTTTAAGTAGGGTTTCAATTTTCTTGCCAACCTTCTGTAATTCTTCCAAGTCATCTCCGTAAACCTTCACAGCCAAATCCGAGCGTACACCAGAAATCAGCTCATTGAAGCGCATTTGGATCGGTTGGGTAAATTCATAATTATTTCCAGGGATTTTTAATACGGCTGCTTCAATTTCCTTTACCAGCTGTGCTTTGGGCTTTCGTGGATCAGGCCAATCTTTGCGTTCTTTAATTATTACAATCGTATCTGCCACACTAGGAGGCATAGGGTCAGTAGCAACTTCCGCAGTTCCCATCTTAGCAAATACTGTTTTTACTTCTGGAAATTCCTTTATCCGAGCCTCAAGGGCAGTTTGCATACTGATAGCCTGTGTCAGACTGGTACCAGGAATCCGTAGCGCATGCAGGGCAATATCTCCTTCATCTAAATTTGGAATGAATTCTGATCCCATACGTGAAGCTAAAAAGATGCTGAATAATACTAAGAGGACTGCACCCGTAATTATTTTTCGAGGAGTTTTAAGACTATAAGCTAGAATAGGTTCATACCATTTATGCGCTTTTCGTATAATGACATTTTCCTTCTCCTCTACCTTACCGGTAACAAACAGGGCAATCGCCGCTGGAATAAAGGTAATAGACAATACTAAGGCTGCTAGTAATGCCATCACTACTGTAAAAGCCATAGGGTGAAACATTTTACCTTCTACACCTGTTAATGTGAAGATAGGCAAATAAACTACTGTAATAATCATAATCCCAAACAGGCTTGGTCGAATCACTTCGGCTGTGGCAGACGCTGCTAGGGAAAATCGTTCTTCTCGGGAAAGTATCCTTCCCAATCGACGTTGTTCTAGCCCAAAACGCCGCAAACAATTCTCAATAATAATAACAGCACCATCGACAATTAAGCCGAAATCTAAGGCACCCAAGCTCATAAGATTACCAGATATTTTGTTTTGCACCATACCCGTAATAGTAAGAAGCATTGCAAGCGGAATGACAGCGGCCGTAATAAGAGCAGTACGTATATTTCCTAAAAGCAAAAATAAAATGACGATGACCAGGAGTGCCCCTTCCAGTAGGTTTTTTTCTACTGTCGCAATGGTACGATTCACCAACATAGAACGATCATAGACGGCTTTGACAGTAACTCCTTCGGGCAAGCCACGGTTAACCTCTTCTAGTTTTCTTCCTACCGTTTGAACAACTTCACGGCTGTTTTCACCAATGAGCATAAAGACTGTGCCTAATACGACTTCTTGACCGTTTTGAGTTGCAGCTCCTGTGCGTAATTCTTTTCCTAAAGATACTTCAGCTACATCTTTGATGCGAAGTGGCAGGCCGTCGCGCCGCGCAATAATAATATCTCCAATTTCTTTAAGATCCTTTACCTGTCCGGGGACGCGAATCAAATATTGCTCACCATGTTTTTCTACATATCCAGCCCCAATGTTATTATTATTTTTGGTAAGTGCGATCATTACATCTGCGAGAGTCAACCCCAGGGAAATGAGTTTATCGGGAGAAGGTGTGACATGGAACTGCTTTGCAAACCCGCCAATAGTATTAACCTCTGTAACACCCTTCAGATTTCTGAGTTGAGGTCTTACCACCCAATCCTGTATTTCACGTAAATCAGAAAGTGTCCACGGAGTGCCATCCTGCTTTTTAGCTCCAGATTTTGCCTCGACAATAAACATAAAAATCTCACCCAGACCGGTGGCAATGGGGCCCATAGTAGGTTCTAACCCGTCTGGGAGTTGGCTTTTAGCTTCTTGCAGTCGCTCATTAACCAGCTGGCGAGCAAAATAAATATCCGTTCCATCTTTAAAAATAACCGTAACTTGACTCAGCCCGTATCGCGAAACGGAGCGCGTATAGCTTAAACCCGGGAGCCCCGCAATAGCAGTTTCTATTGGATAGGTAATACGCTGCTCTGATTCCAGTGGTGAAAAGCCTGGTGCTTCCGTATTTATCTGCACTTGCACATTGGTAATGTCGGGAACGGCGTCAATTGCCAGACGTTGAAAATTATACGCCCCCAATATGCCTAGTCCTAAGACCATGATCATAATCATCCAACGTTGGCGAATTGAAAAATAGACAATACGTTCTAGCATAGCCTTATCCTTAATGATCATGCGATGCAGCAGACTTCTCAATATCTGCCTTGATTAAGAAACTATTTTCGCTGACATAATCTGTATTTGGCTTGATGCCTCCTAGCACCTCCACATATTCATCATCCTTCAAGCCAAGTTCTAACATACGTACTTCATAAGTTTCGCCCACTTGCGCGAATACGACATTAAAATCTCGAAATGCCTGCAATCCAGAAGATTTGACTGCCATTTTTACTTCCCGCGTATCTACTACCACGTTACCTTGTACCGTCATACCGGGGTACCATTCTTTTTTGCTATTATCCAACAACGCACGTGCCGTTATCAGGGCAATTGCATGAAAAAAACAGTATTAAAAAGGTAATAATTTTGTAGAAAAAGACAAAAGCCCCAAGAAAAAGTTTAAAGTTTTGGATATCATAAGATTTATAGAGGAAGTTGAAGACCCTCGTGATTCCTGGAAAATCCAGCATAATTTAAGCAGTATCCTTTTTACAACCTTATGCGCTGTCTTATCGGGGGCGCAGACATGGGATGATGTAGCGCTGTTCGGGCAAACAAAACAAGCATGGCTGTCAAAGTACATTTCTTTCGATAATGGAATCCCTTCTGCTTGGACTTTTAGAAGAATCTTTACACTGCTTCGCCCAGAATGCCTGGAGATCCTCTTAAGGACTCACGCAGATCAAATAATGGGAGCTCATAATGCTAACCATATAGCGATCGACGGGAAAACCTTGCGGTCGAGTAAGCGTAAGGATTTAAACTGTCTTCATTCCTTAAGCGCCTGGTGTCATGAGAAAGGTCTTGTATTGGCAGAAAAAGATGTAGACAAGAAATCCAACGAAATAACAGCAATTCCTTTATTATTGAACACGCTAGACTTAAAAGGGGCAACCGTCAGTATTGACGCTGCTGGTTGCCAAAAAACGATAGCAAGCCAAATCCAAGAGCAAAAAGGTGATTATGTTTTAGCTTTAAAAAAGAATCATCCTAAATTATATCAAACCATTGAACAATATATAGCAGATCAAGGACCTTCTTGCGATACTAAACTCCATGATGGTTTTGATGAAGGCCATGGACGATTGGTCCGACGACGCTACTTCGGTTATGATATTAGTCATCTTGAACAAGCAAAAGAGTGGTCAGGTTTAAAGAGCGTTATTGCTGTTGAAACAATCTTCTCGCACCCTAACAGTTCTACTCATGTTACGGCTCAATGGCGCTATTATCTTTCAAGTCATCCAGCCAACCATCAACAACTTCCTGACTATATCCGCAATCATTGGAGTGTTGAAAATAAGCTTCACTGGGTTTTGGATGTGCATTTGAAAGAAGACGAGGATCGTAAAGCTGAACGCCAAAGTGCCAAGGCTTTTGCTATTCTTAAACGTATGAGCTTAAATATTATTCGGTCCAAGGATGGTCATACCAAGGGTAGTTTACGGGGAAAACTGAAAAAAGCTAGTTGGGATACTGCCTATTTGTTGAGTTTACTCGTGTAAAAACAAGGCCTTCTATTAAGTAAAGCGGGTGTAAGCTTTTTAGGCGGCGCTTATGGTACGTTAAGAGAGCCTAAAATACAAATTATAGACCTCCAATATTAATATTTAGAAATCATCATAGAATTTTTAGTAATAACAGAGATTATTTTTATCCTAACCAGAAAACTGCCTAAGTTCCTAAACCTTTCATGCAATTGCCCTGACCCGAAAGTAAGTTATTTTATGGGATTAATTTATACTCTTTGATTTGGGATAACCCTTATCCAGATATATTTAGGGTCTTCTCTTTTCTCAATAAGAAGGGAAAATTGCTCAAAGGCGATATATACTCCCTTTATGGAATAATTCGCCTTAAGGATAACTGGATTTAAGAATTATTTTTAACTCTTCTGAAGAAATTAAATAATCTTGAGGTGCTGTGCGATCGAGTTTAAATAATTTAAATATTTTATTAGCACTCGTGTTTAGCAAGAAAATTAAAGGGTACATTAACTAGTAAAATAGATAAAGAGAGGCTGTCATCAAAGACATTTAGCAGACTAACCCCTCACAATTACTAGCCTGAAGAAAGGAATGCGTTCTCTTAATGCATTTTCTACCTTCATAAAGCTACGTAAAATCACCTTAATTTGTATTAGTGATAGGTGCTTTGGCTATTAATGTCGTTTTTCCGTTGCTGCTCATGTAGCTCTAGATGGAAGCGCCCTATCGTTGTTAATTTATCTGCCTCTTTATTACTTTTTTGTTGTTCGTGTAATTGTTGATGTAGTTGATCTATTTCTACCGAGGTACCTGTTTGATTTTTTCTTTCTAGTTGCTGATGGAGCTGTCGATGTTGTATATACAAATCTTGAAATTGTTGGAACTCTTGCTTTTCCTCCATTGCAAAAACCAAACCAGAGGAAAACACTTGGAGCAGCATGAAGCTTCCCAACATTTTTAATGAACTGGAGCTTTTTAGAGTTGATGTTAAGTTATTAGCAAAAAAAGTAAAACGCGCAGCTAATTGTGATGAATAATAAACCATATTTAGAATCCCTTTTTATTAATTTTATCAGTGTTATTATATAATATGAACTGTGTTCTCTCAAGAGCCAAAATAACATAATATGTTTTTCTGGTTTGAAAATTAAGTTATTGATTTTAAATAATAATTTTTTATGTTTTTGATCTTCCTAATCTTCCTATTAACATCAAATGGATAAGCATGAAAATACGTCACAACCCAGCTATATACCCCGTAGAGCAAAGTAAATTTCTGGTAATTTTTTTTTATATAAGAGCTCTTTTTAAACTGAAAAGAAGTAGGGAGGACAAGGCGAATAAGTGATAGTTAACCATATCTTAGCAGAGTTTTAACAGCTTTTTTCTGCGAATTGTAAGATAAGTTAGGGCATATAATTTTAATGAATAAGCTAGTCTTTCTGCTGCTCATCCTTGGTTTGGAATAGTATCCTACAATTTTAAACCTCACAGTGCAGACAGAATATGAATTTATTTTGTTACATACGAAGGAGGATCTGGCAAAATGCAAACAAGATGAAAAAAATTTGGGATTGCCAAAAGGACCAGTACTAACTTCGAAATTAGAGGAAATTAGAACAACATTATGAGGAAACTATTTCTTAATTAATTAAGTGTTAGCCTTCCAGGCTTTATAACTGGCTCAAACACAAAAAATTAAGAATTAATTTCCTTAGCGAGACTTTTGGTACAAAAATGCCTAGTACCCTGATGGGGCATATGATAGTCGGAAAGTTTATAAGTATTTATATGATCGCGGCATTATGTCTGTCATCCCGGTTGACATCAATGCTCGACAAACTTACATCAAAGAATTAAGGCCTCGGTTAGGGAAAAAGGGCTTTGTGGCTTAAATCAGTTTTTAAAGTAAAGGCCACCTTTAGAACGGATTTTTAGATGGATTTCACTGTTTTGGGCATACCAAGCTCAGTCATTCTATTGAGCAAATAACACATTAACTGGGTCTCAGCATTTTGATTGCTCCAATTTCTTGACAATATCTTTCTGCCAAAGATGGTCTTCAATCGATAAAAGGTGTTCTCTACCTTATTTCTTCTGCCATAATCATTTTTATTATACCAAGCCCAGTAGCCCTTCTTTTTGATATAGTCAATTTTTTGATCCCTTAAGCTTGGATTATTTGCTGAAAAAATGACAGCATGCCTTGGAGGAGGAATGATAGGCTTAATCTTTTTATTTGCGAGGTAGTTGTAGATTTCATAGCTGTCATACCCTCCATCCGCCAGTAGATCATTCCCATCTTGTGCGCCAGCTTGATTCAAAAGAGATGGTACACAAGCTCTGTCATCTGTCAGATGGTTGGTCATTTCTCTTGCTACAATAATACCTTGCTTCCCAACGCCAATATGCAATTTCCTCCAAACCTTACGCTGATACTGCTTGCCATGTTTGGTTTCTAACCACTCTTTTTCACCAAATACCTTAAGGCCAGTAGAATCAATAACCAAATGGCTAGCTCCTTCTAATGAAGGTAGGCGTAAAGCTGATAATGATCTATTCATACGTCTTTGATAGACGGCTAAATTCAGGAATGGGCAAGACCTTTCCTATCAAAACAAATAAAGATTCAACAAATCCTGTTAGTTGCCTTAGAGCTAATCTAAAGATGTGCCTTAGTGTTAACATGAGATTCATGCTGGTATCTGAATAAATAAAGGGCCGCCCTCGATCTTGCTTTACTTTCTTTACTGCAAGCCAGCTTTGATCGAAGTCTTCACTAAGCCAAATTGTAAGGGAACCTCGTTGCTTCAAGGAAGCATTATATTCTCGCCAGTTGGTTATTTTGTATTTTTTATTATTGTTGCTCATGTGTGCTTTTCAGGTTTGGTAAATCTCAAGCAAAATCTACCCTTAAATTCCTATTTAAGCAACAAAGTGATTGCATCTTGGGTGCTTCATTTTGAACACTTTTACCAAACTTGGCCTGCCGGAATCAGTTAAAATCTAATAATTTTGGGGAAAAGGGGAAGTTTGGTCTTGCTTCCCATTTACGCAACAACACCGGTAATAGTAACGAACAGCAAAACCGATAACACTTTTGGGAAGACGATATCCTTTATAAGGATCTCTCATAATCAAAGACTTTCTCTTATTTTTGCAAGAATCTTACAATAATTGCATCTCCATCTCAACAACTTGACGGCACCTATCATCAAGCTTATTAATCTTTACTTCAGGGACGACTACCTAGTACCCTGATTATAAAGATTTCATGAAGAAACCCTAGTAAAGCCCTAGATAGTTAACTTCGGCTTTACCAGGGGAGAGTTATTACTTTGCTAACATAAGAGGCGCAGAACCTGGATAACTTAAGGAAACTAAGTTAGGAGCCAAGATTACCATAGGCCCTTTTAATGCTGGTAATTGTACTGCCTTAACGAAAAAGCCCTTATGGTGGGGAGTATCATCATATAGAAAATCTTTCTCAATACCCCTTAAGCGTTTTTGCAGGGTTTTAATGATATCTTTTTGAAGAGCTTGAGGGTTTTTCAAGATAAGATCAATATCTTCTGCTAGGTCTTCTAGGTTAAATTGGAACCAGCGATCAGAGGAGAGCTCAGACGCTTGCTTGATTTTTGTTTTTATCTCCAGCATTTCTTTGACATAAGGAAGGGTCGTATCAATGCTTTCTGGGGTATACCACCAGTCTTTCAAAGAGCTAAGCCACTTTACCGGAGAATACCAAGGTATATTATGGGTACTAGCACTGCTATGGCTAGGAAAGGCTGAAGGAGATGCACTAGGAGAGGCTGAAGGAGATGCACTAGGTGTTGCGCTAGGAGAGACTAAAGGACTTGCAATAGGAGAAGCCGAAAAAGAGGCACTAGGTGACACTCTAGGAGAGGGTTTTATTCTTCCTCTTCCATAAATCACATAGCTAGCCCCTGCCCACAGGCGTCCATAAGGAGAGGCCTGATAAGCCCCAATAAGAATATCCGGAAAGCCATCCCCATTCACATCGCCCGCAGCACTAACAGACCTCCCACAGTTATCCATTGTAGCAGCACCATCAATCCTAAACCCTTGCGTAGGGTTCAAGCTTGCAAGGTCGATGGAATCTGTATACCCCCCAGCCTTGCCATAAATTACATAGCTAGTCCCTGCCATCCCGCGTTCAAAATGAGAGGCCTTATAAGCCCCAATAAGGATGTCCTGAAAGCCATCCCCATTCACATCCCCTGCCCCACTGACAGACACTCCAGAGGCATCAAGTTTGACAGCGCCATCAATCCTAAACCCTTGTGTAGGGTTTAAGCTTGCAAGGTCGAGGGAATCCGTATAACCGCCAACCTTGCCATAAATCACATAGCTAGACCCTGCACCATAGCGGCCATAAGGCGAAGCTTGATCAGTTCCAATAAGAATATCCGAAATGCCATCTCCATTCACATCTCCCGCAGCACTAACAGAACCTCCAGAGTAATCACCTGCAACAGCGCCAATAATTCTAAATCCTTGGGTGCTGTTTAAGCTTGCAAGGTCGAGGGAATCCGTATAACCACCAGCCTTGCCATAAATTACATAGCTAGCTCCTGTCCACTTGCGAACACCCATAGCCCCAATGAGGATGTCCTGAAAACCATCCCCATTCACATCTCCCGCAGCACTAACAGAACCTCCAGAGTAATCACCTGCAACAGCGCCACCAATTCTAAACCCTTGGGTGCTGTTTAAGCGTGCAAGGTCAAGGGATTCCGTATAGCCACCAGCCTTGCCATAAATTACATAGCTAGCCCCTGCCGACCGGCGTCCAAAAGAAGCGGCATGACTAGCCCCAATGAGGATGTCCTGAAGGCCATCCCCATTCATATCCCCAGCAGCACTGACAGATACTCCAGAGAGATCATTTTCGGCAGCGCCAATAATTCTAAATCCTTGGGTGGGGTTTAAGCTTGCAAGCTCGAGGGGGGCCTTATAACCCCCAGCCTTGCCATAAATTACATAGCTAACACCTGCACCATAGCGGTCAGGAAAAGGATTGGTCAGCCATGCGCCAATGAGGATGTCCGGAAGGCCATCCCCATTCACATCTCCTGCAGAACTGACAGATGCTCCAAATTTTTGGTCTCCAAGGCCACCATCAATCCTAAACCCTTGGGTGGGGTTTAAGCTTGCAAGGTCGATGGTACCTGTATAGCCACCAGCCTTGCCATAAATCACATAGCTAGACCCTCTGTGATTGGGAGACCCAATAAGAATATCCGGAATGCCATCCCCATTCATATCCCCAGCAGCACTGACAGAATTACCAGAGTAATCCCATGCAGCACCACCACTAATCTTAAAACCTTGGTTGCTGTATTCTAAGTTTGCAAGGTCAATATTTTCAAATTCAAAGGAACTAGCTGATGCTGAATGGAGCGCCAACAAAGCAACGGTAGAGACGGAAAGCAGTGCTAGTTTAGGAGGGTAAGATTTCATTGTTTTTCCTTTCATAATTGTTGTCGGTTTTGTTTTCAAAAAATACGCAAATTAAATGTATTTAACAATTAACTATAAGTAAAATAAAATATTATTTAAAAAATCACCTGATATCCTTATTGACTAATTCTGCGGCAAGCTATAATAAAAACTGTTGGCTGAAGAGGTCTACTAAGAGAATATTTAATAAAATGGGTCAAATTTATGGATTTGTTATACTAGCTCAGGTCATACCAGGTATTGTTGTCTTGATTCACAGAGTTTATATGTAAAGTCGGGTCTGTTGCATTTAGAAACTAAAAGTAATTTTATTTCAAAAATATGTAATAATAATGCTTTCAATGGCTTATTGTCGGGAAAATAGCACCTAGAATGAGATAAATATGTAAATTAATTACTTAAAATTTTAAGATGCAACAAATCCCTTTTAAGGTGCACGGCGTTGTTGCGTAAATGGGAAGCACGGCCAAACTTCCCCTTTTCCCCAAAATTATTAGATTTTAACGGCGCCGTCAAGTTAACTTTTGTAGATAGTAAAGATATGTCTAATAAGTCCACTCGGGGGCATCTTTTGCATCTTCAATAGTTAACTTGACGCTTCCCCATGACGTATTTAACACTATCAAATCCAGAGATTAAGAAGGATATTGATCGCTTATTAGAACCCAAAGAACACCAACAAACTTCAACCATTAAGATAGATTATGATCTCAGTCGATAAGGAGAAAAAATGACAGCATTAGGTGAAAAAACCTCCCCAGAACAAATTCAAGATCTGACGAAAACCTTGTTCTTAATTAATGGATTGCATTCTAAGCTTTCACAAGAAATAAAATTAATTGCTACCACAGCAAGCCAGATGACCGTAGCTACCAATGGCTTTCAATAATGCTTAGCAACATTGGATGCACAAACCCAGCAGATTCTGCCCACACTGCAAAAAGAAACCAAGACCATGGCTCAAGCTATAGCGCAAGAAGCGGGTCAGTACTTTGTCCAAGCTTCTATGGAGCAGGTTGAAAGGATCGTTAGCAAATTACAAGCTACCACAGCCACAATTGAACATAACCTAACGAAGTGTAATGAGAAAATTAGCTTCTTTTCAAGGGCTACCCTTATTGTGATCCTAGTTTCTACTTTGGTGGGAGGCCTTTTGGGTGGCGGACTTGTCCATTATTTGTTTCCACCTCTAGACAACAAAACGGCCACACAAATAAAGTACGGTGAGTACTTATTAAGTAATTGGTCTAAGTTAGATAAAAAGGATAGGGATAAACTGGCATCCCTCATGGTTTCAGGTTCACATCAATAGAAATGGGAAGCCAGATGATCCTTAACTCAGTTGGCTGTTCCATTGTTCCCCTCATTCCAAATGGTGGGTATGTGTTTTATAAAGTTGAGATGAATTTGTGAATAGTTGTTAGAATCTTCTCAAAAGTAGGCTTTTCTTTATAATAAAGGGATTGGCTTAAATTATATTCCTTTTCATACAGATTTCTTGTTTCGGTTTCTTGAAGAAGGAAAGCCTCGTTTTGGGAGATAATAGGATTATCTCCTTCTCGAAACCTTTTCTTCTTATGTTCTCTATATTCGTTTGTGGTGATGAATTCTTGAATCTCTGGTTGCTTTAGTAAGCAGTAAATATCGTAGTAATGCCTCATAAAGTTTTCAGAGAAATTACCTAACGCTTGCTGTTTGCGGAATTTGGTAGAAATAGTTTGTAGCTTTTCAACAAACGTATATCCTGGATGATAACAAAGGACATCTTTAGCGCGGTTGTCTTTTATATCAATTTTATTTTCTGCTTAATCATAAGCCCACGAACTAATTGTTTTTGGGGTATTGGGGCTAACCTCGTCAAACCCCACTTCAAGAAGAATACCTTCCTTAACGTCTTTAGGTTGGCTATGTGCTGTTTGATAGAACAGCCTTATGCCACCACTCCTGTATTTGGCATCATCGAAGGCCGCATCGCGTTTAACTTCAATAATTCCATCAATTTTAATATTGTCAGCAAGCCAATTATAGTACGAAAGACGACTCTGCCGATGATGAGGCTTATCCTGGTTGAGGCTCGTATAGATTTCCATATTCAAGGGTGGGTCTATGAGGATATCTATATCCTCTGAAAAACGATCGATGATTTTAAAACCTTTAGAAAGAGAGGTCCCCCCCTTTCATTTTAAAACTCATCCCTTGTTCTTGAAGCCCATAAAGGCAGTGCATGATCCAGTAATCTTTTTCCACCAGCACCGGGGTAATCCCCATTTTTTCCGACAAAATTAAAAGGAGATCATTAAATTCTGGGTGATTATGTAAATAGTTAGCTGCCATAATAGAGGCTTTCTTCTTTGAAGAGGTCTACAAAGAACTTTTTAGTCCGTCCGCTTCCATAATGCTGCACAGCTTCCCTGAGCAATTGAGAATCCATAGAATTTACCTTGGTTGCAACCCTCTTTAGGATGCTTTCTCTGTCTTCGACTAATCTAGCTAAATTATCAACTAAATCGACCAGTAGAAACACATCATTCAACTCTAAAGGGAAATGATGTTTAACTATAAATTGGAAATACCGGTTGCCTAATTTAAATCGACCATGGCGTTTATGGTTGTATACCACCGTCTCATTGTAAAGCTGTGTGGTGCCTACACCCAAAGCATTGTAAGCATTCGGTGTTGTGATTAGAAAACGAGTATCCTTCAAGAACGCCTCGATCAAGATCTGGTCATGAGGGGGAGTTTTCCCAAAAGCACTCTCTTTAGGGCAGTAATACATTCCGGTCGCCACTTTGAGTAACGACGTCTCTTGTTGGAGCTGTTTTAAATGGCGATCGATAGCATTTGACCACTTGTCAAGATCAGCTCGACGATATACCATGCCCGGTTCCAAATGGGATTTAACTACTTGAAGCGCAGTCATTATTTTACTCCTTTATAGATAAAGATAGCATGCATTATGTAAATTGCAAGTTTTTTCATTGAAAATTCATGCACATTCTTGATCAGAAGGGTTATTCAACCGTAAATCTGGCGTTGTTGCATAAATGTAGAGTAAGGAAAGAGCACTCCCTTTCCCCCAAAATTGTTACATTTTAGCAGATTTGGGCATACCAAGTTTGGTAAAAGTATTCAGGATGAAGCATCCAAGATGCAATTCAGCCTCTTGGTTATTCCATAATCTTGCATTAAGTTTACGGCCGATAATTTCTTTATAGCGATACATCGTATTTTCTACTTTAGCTCTTCGTCCGTATTTGTTTTTAGATTGCCAGGCGTATTTTCCTTTTTTATCAATGTAGTTAACCGTTTCTTGCCGCGGTGAGATTGCCTCATCAGCAGTTGATGGGGACCCACGAGCTGGAGGAATAATAGGCTTAATATTGGCTGATTCCAGCTGATCATAAGTCTCTTGACCATCATAACCTGAGTCAGCAATTAATTCGGTTACTTTTGTCGGATCAGCTTGTCGCAAATGATCTTGTAAGCAAGATCTATCATCTGCTAGATGATCGGTCATCATTCGGGAAACAATCAACCCCTCTTCATTAATACCAATGTAAAGCTTGCGCCAGAGTTTACGTTTATAGTGTTTCCCATGCTTCAGGGCTTTTGCATGAAATATTTCTTGAGTGAAAATTGCTAAAAATATTTGTCAAAAAGTTTAAATAAAGCTTAAATACCGCATAGCCAATAAGAATTCTGGGGGAGCAGTATGAGCATATTAGAACTTCTTGAAAGCATTCCTGACCCGCGCATGGAAGGAAAAGTTAAGCATAACCTGGGCTCTATCTTATTTGTTGGGTTATGCGGTGTTCTTTCTGGTTGCGAGAACTGGTCAGATATTGAGGATTACTGTGAAACGAAGTTTGAGTGGCTGTCTAGGTATGTTGATTTAACGAACGGTGTTCCATCTGAGTGGACATTTAGGCGAGTTTTTACGCTATTAGATCCGGCGCATATGGAACAAATATTAAGCGACCACGCAGCAAGCATTGTGAAGAGTCGCGACAACACAAGTGATCAAATTGCCTTAGATGGCAAAGCTCTCAGGAGAAGCAAACGGCTTGATTTAAAGTGTTTATACTCGATTACAGCATGGTGCCAGGAGAACAGTTTAGTGCTGGCTGAAACTCAGGTAGAGGGTAAATCCAATGAGATTGCAGCCATTCCGCTGCTTTTAGAAGTCCTTGATCTTAAAGGCAAAACCGTCACGATTGATGCTGCTGGTTGTCAAAAAAACATAGCCCGCCAAATTAAAGAGAAAAAGGGTGACTACGTCTTTGGTTTAAAAAAGAATCATCCAACCCTTTATGAAGCGGCAGGTGATCTGAAAGCACGAGAGGCAGAGCATGATAAAAACCGTCTTTATGACGCCTTTGATGATGGTCATGGCAGATCCGTCAGAAGGCGTTACTTCGGCTATGATGCACGCACCCTGCCAGCTATTCATGAGTGGCAAGGAGCTAAAAGCCTTATTGCCGTTGAGACAATTTCTTCAAAAAACCCTGACCCAGATAAACAGGTAACATCCTAATGGCGCTATTATCTTTCGAGCCATCCTTGGGATCATCCAAAACTTCCAGAGTATATCCGCCATCATTGGGGCATTGAAAACAAGCTTCATTGGGTTTTAGATGTTCAGTTGAGAGAAGATGATGATCAAAAGGCAGAACGTAAAAGCGCCCGTAGCTTTGCTCTTTTAAGGCGCATAGCTCTCAATATTGTTCGAACCCGCGATACGACTCCGAGAAGAAGCGTTAGACGCAAGCTCAAACGATCTGGATGGGACAACGACTACCTCAAAGGACTTTTGCTTAATTCCTAAAGAGTTATCTGTTATGAAGATGGGCTTAAATGCTAATCTCTAAGGATCATTATGCCTAATAATCCCGGTTTTTATTGTTTTTTAGCTCTGACTCAGGAAAATAAAACAGAAAAAGTAATCACGACAGGGGATTTTCAAGATATCTTGCTGCGCTTTTAGGAATATCCAAATTTCATGCAAAAGCCCTGGTATGATGGCTACTATGCTGTCAGGATTTTCTCAATTCGAGCGCGACCTTTTAAGCGAACGTGTAAAATCCGGCCTTGCTGCTGCTAGAGCACGAGGAAAAAAGCTTGGCCGCCAACCAGGACAAAGACCAAAATCAGACAGACTCACTCCCAAAGTGCTTGAAGCCTTAGAATCTGGGAAAAGCTATCGTTGGATCGCTCGAGACCTTGGCATCAGTAAAAATACTGTAGCTGACATCATCAAACGAAACAGGAATAATTCTTAGAGTGTCATTTCGCCCCTTCCAGGAATGCACCCCTAAAATTGTAAGACACTTTTCTAATCCAGGACGGTCTGTTTTTGCGCCCGATGCTTTATCGACAAAAATGAAGCCTTTTTGGCATCCTGCTTTTTTAAGAGCATCAAGTTGAAATGTTAAATCTTGTTTGTTTGTGCTAACGCGTGCATATATCCAAGGAGACATCCCATAGCCTTCCCTTTACCTTATTCTCATAAAGGGTCTGTTGCATCTAGAAACCGTAATCAAGGATAGATTAATTATAATAAAATCAATATACTAATCTTGGTACGCGAATTATATGTATATTTTAAGCTTTTAGAACCTATTGGCTTCCTTTATAAAAAATTATCTTTTTCTAAAAATAATACATAAAAAATATTTTTCAGGCCTTTAAGAAACAGTTCTTCGTTGGAAGCTTAATAAATTAAAGGAGATTTTCATGAAATCCATTCGCAGTGCTTCATTCCTTCTACTGATAAAACTTATTTCAGCGTTCGGGTTAAGCTTAGCCACTGCTCAGGATCAAAGACGGGAAGGTATCATCCAAGCTCAAAGACAAGAAATTGGTGCTTCTGTGTGTTTTGACACCTGGGGCATCACCGAACAAGAAATGGAAAAAACTTTTGCAACCAGTGAGAATCTTATTTGTTTAATGGAATTCGGAGGATACTTCAAAAGATTGAATGCTAATTGGAGCAAAGTTTTAGGGTGGGAAATTGAAGAGCTTTTACGCACCCCCTATTATGAATTTATTCACCCCGACGACCTACAAAAAACCTTAGAGTACGAGTCAAATTTTATTCCCTCAGGCTTTATCAACCGCTACCACTGTAAAGACGGTTCCTATCGTTGGTTAAGTTGGATTGGGTTATCAAATCTGGAAATAGCGGGTGGGCAGCCTTCTTTTGCGATAGTGATGGATGTCACTTTAGATGAGCTTTTAAAGCAGAAAAGTGTTCAACAAATTAGCCTTTTGAATGAGCATGTTAACTTTCAAACAAGCGTTATTAAAGCCATAACAGAGGTGCAAAGGCTGTATCTCGGCCAATTAGGTCAGTATGGGAATGAGCCGGACAAAGTAATTTCTTTCCAACACATCATTCAGCATTTTATTACATTGAGTCAAAGTGAGTTTGGCTTTATTGAGAGAATTGTTTCCAATAAGTCTAAACATGCCTCTACAAAAATATGGGAAATTGATCCTTTAGCGGACCCAAAAGCTCAGCAGTTATTTGAAAGGTGTAAAATTGAAGAAGAGGGGCTCCTTTACTTTAATAAGCTTGTCGAGCAAGTGGTTTCTCAAAATTCCCCTCTTATTATCAATAATATAGAAGATTATTTTAAAGAGACAGGCCCCTCAGAAAGCGCTTACAAATTTACGTCATTTTTTGGAATCCCCTTAACGTCACGCAATGAGATGGTGGGAATTCTGGCCTTAGCAAACCGGCCAACAGGGTACAATGAGCAGTTGCTTGAATGGTTTGAACCGCTCTTGTTGCTAACAAGCCGGATTGTTAACGAAGTTAATCTTATAAGCGCTTATAAGAAAATGAGGAAAGCTTCCTTGAGCCAAGAGAAAGCTGAAGCTAAGAATGAGGCTAAATCAGCTTTTCTCGCTCATATGTCTCATGAATTGAGAACACCACTAGGGGGGCTTATTGGCCTTTTAAGCCTTATTCCTGAAGAACAGCTCTCTTCCGAGAATTTAAGCTATCTACAAATGGCAAAAGAAACTGGAAATACTCTTCTCATTATTTTAAACGATATCCTTGACCTTTCAAAAATTGAGGAAGGTAAGCTTATCTTAGAGAAGATTGCCTTTAATCCTTTGCAGGTGGCTCAAGGTGTCGTTAAGCTTTTAGCTTTTTCTGCTAAGGATAAAGCCCTTAAGTTAAAGCTAAAGTGTGATTCTCTGGTGCCAGAAAGTGTTATAGGCGATCCTAAACGTCTTAGACAGATTTTAATGAATCTGGTCGGTAATGCCATTAAATTCACTGAAAAAGGAAATGTGAAAATTACCTTGGATGGTCACTATGGTCAAGATGGTTCTAAGTATATCCTTAACAGTACTGTTAAAGATACAGGAATTGGCATAAACCCTGATACCCTTTCCCGTCTTTTTCAGCCTTTCTCTCAAGCGGATGAGTCTATTGCCCGGCGTTATCAAGGGACTGGGTTGGGACTTTATATTACCAAAAGCTTTTGTGAGCTGATGGGTGGCAGTATTAAGGTTAAAAGTGAAGAAGGAAAGGGATCAAGTTTCTCTTTTGAAGCTGCCTTTGAGGTCCCTGAAGAAGATCGTTCCCTTGGCTCACCACCACCTTCTTCAGAAGCCCTTCTTAAGCTTCCCTCTCTTCATATCTTAGTGGCGGAAGATAATCGGACGAATCAAATTCTCCTGCGTGTCATGCTTGAGCGTAGTGGCTGCACCGTTACTATAGCTGTTAATGGACATGAAGCTCTTAAAGCTATTGAGCGAGAAAAATTCGATCTTATCCTGATGGATGGACAAATGCCAGAAATGGATGGATTGGAAGCCACTCGAAGAATACGAGAGCATTATAACCTCCGTGAGCTTCCCATTATTGGAGTAACGGCTCATGCCATGAAGACGGATAAAAAGAGATTCCTAGAGGTGGGCATGAACAGTTATCTAACGAAACCCATTAATAAAAAGGCTTTATACAAGAAAATTCTCAAGTGTTTGGAGGAAAAGTAACCAAAAGGCTTCCTTACTAATGATAAAAAGGCTTAAGGATTCAAAACTTCATGGTCTTCTTCTCTAAGGATACTGGATTTTAATGATGCCAAGTGATTCCTAAGTGTGATCCTGCCGGTTCTGATGGGATGGCCTGAGCAACTTTCAGATTATGAGAAAAGAATGGTAATCTGGAGATGTAAAAGGAATAAATAAAGATAAGGACCCCACCATGACAATAAAAACACTAGGGATTGATATAGCCAAGCGGGTATTTCAACTGCATGGCGTTGATAAAAGAGGCAAGACAGTGCTAAAGAAGCGTATTGGACGTGACCAATTGCTTAGCTTTATTGCCAATCTACCTCCATGCCTTATAGGAATGGAGTCTTGCAGTGGATCTAACTACTGGGCCCGCCAGTTTCAGCTTTACGGGCACGAAGTGAAACTGATGAGCCCACAATATGTAAAACCATATGTTAAAACGAATAAGAATGATGCGAATGATGCTGAAGCTATCTGTGAAGCAGTAGCACGGCCTAATATGAGATTTGTTTCAATTAAAACTATAGAACAGCAGGATATCCAATCGCTCCATCGGTACCGTCAAAGAGTGGTGCAGCAAAGGACGGCCCTTGTCAATCAGATTAGAGGACTGCTTAGTGAATATGGACTTGTGGCGCCTCAAGGTATTGGGTGTTTGAGGGAGAAATTACCTCAGTTTCTGGAAAATCAAAATAACTTGCTGACAAGTTTAGCTCTGGAGGTTTTTTGCCAGCTTCATCAAGATCTTTTGGAAATTGATAAAAAAGTTAAGCTTTTAGATAAGCGGATCGCCAAAATTTGTAGCGAGAATAAAGCATGCCAAAGGATTAAAAAAATTGAAGGGATTGGCCCTTTAACAGCAACAGCTCTGGTATCAGCAATTGGTGATATCTCTAACTTTAAGAATGGGCGTCACTTAGCCGCTTGGCTAGGATTGGTACCACGTCAGCATTCTAGCGGAAATAAAAAGGTGCTGCTCGGCATTAGCAAAAGAGGGGATCGGTATTTAAGGACGCTTCTTATTCACGGAGCACGCGCCTTTATTAGCTTTGCTAAAAGGCGTTCTAATTGGTTAGAGAAGCTGATTGAGCGTTGTGGTAAACAGAAAGCTTATGTAGCTCTAGCTAATAAGAATGCAAGAATTGTATGGTCTCTACTTGCCAAACAAACTGAGTACCACTCTATTCACTAGATATCCCATAAGTAAAATTATAAGGATGACCTACCACCGAGGTTTGCTAGAGTAAAATAAAAAGATGACAAAGTGAATTACCAGCTTCTTGAGATCCTGTTTTGCAACACGGTTTACAAAAACCATGGTTCCGATAAGGGCAAGAAGTGATCGGATATACCATCTGGGCTAGAAGGATAAACCTTCGTTAAAAGCCGAATATACGTCCGCACCTCAATGTTTTCTTTTAAAAAAACTCTTGCATTCTTGCTCAGGCCATATACGTTGCAAATTTGGAAATAAGGTGATTTAAGATTGCAATCCCTCAGGGACTGGACAGAATTTAGGCGTAAACGTTGAAAAGACGATTGAAAAAACGAACCTGATCTTGATAGCTTTTTGTCAAATAAATTGTTTGCTCTTTAAGCATCATGGCCATGGCTTCAATGCCTTTGAGCGTTCGGTTAGCCGTCTTAAATGATTGGAAGCCTAACATGGGCCGGGTACGGCGTTTGATGCGTCGATGGTCTTGTTCAAGGATGGTGTTGAGGTATTTAACTTGTCTATGCTTGACGCCTTCGTCCAGACACCCTTCTCTTTTTAATTCTTCGATAGCTGTGTGATAGGAAGAATGCTTATCTGTGGTAATAGAAGAAGGCATCTGTTTACACCGTTTCAGCATTTTCTTAAAGAATCGCTTAGCAGCGGCCAGGTCCCGAGTATGAGCTAGCATAAAATCAACAGTGCGCCCATATTTATCGACGGCTCGATAGAGATACTTCCATTGGCCTTTGACTTTAATGTAAGTTTCATCCACTCTTAAAGACCAAGCTGAAGGTCGAGCATACCAATGTATCCTTTTCTCAAATTCGGGAGCGTAATGCTGGATCCAGCGGTAAATGGTTGTATGGTCAACCTTTATTCCTCTTTCACTAACCATTTCTGCTAATTGGCGATAGCTGAGGGGATAACGTAAGTACCAGCGTAAGCATTGCAAGATAACTTCTGGAAGGAAATGTCGATATCTGAACTCTTTAGGTTTCATTGCAGTGACCATTTATTAGATAATTTACCCTTAACCTAACAACTTCTCAAGAATTTGCAACGGAACCACTCTTACCATTAATAATATTAATTCTTGATTGTACTCGACCTGGCACAGCCATAGGTAAACCAGGTGATCCATTCTGATTCAACCATTTCTCAGCAGATATCCGATTTACTGAGGAACGTCCATGGGATATAGCAATAAAAGATGCCTTGGAGGTTGTTGTTGCCAAATCCAACCCCTTGATCAGGCTCACTTTGGGTGCCTTACCTTTTGTCATTCCAATGACTGAAACCCCCATTAAAGCACCGCTGCCCATTGCGTCCGCTAAATAGCGGTTGCGGTTGCTTTCTAGCTCATCGCGACCAATGCTTTGAGCATAGTCCGCAACCTCACTCAATTTTGAGTGAGCATAGTGGCCTCCATAATCAAACAGCATATCTGACACAACGGCAGACGCATATCGGCTGTGGTGCATAAATCGGTAGGATAGAGTTTGTTTGGATATTGTGTTAAGGTCTATGCTTATTCTCCTAGGAGCCCCGCATGCCTTATAAGCTCAAAGACCCTGTTCGGCATAAGTTCACGAAGCAATCATATAACAAACGAGATTGGAAGGCTTATGAAGAAGGACTGAGGAACCGAGGTGACCTAACTATTTGGTTTTGTGGAGACGCTGTTGCAGCTTGGAATCATTGCGACAATGAGAAGAGAAAACGAGGAAGACAAAGGCAGTATTCGGATTTAGCCATTGAAACGTCTCATACCATTCGCCTTGTGTATAAACAGGCTTTGCGGCAAACAGAGGGGTTGATGCGTTCTATTGCCGAATTGATGAAACTGGATCTTGCCATCCCAGACCATACAACATTATCCAGGCGTTCCAGAAGGGTATTGCTTCGCAAGAAGTCATTGCCCAAAGGTTCTGTTGTTCTTATTGTTGACAGCACCGGGCTAAAGGTTGTTGGTGAAAAAGAATGGATGACTCACAAACATGGCACAAGACAACGAAGGGTATGGCGCAAGCTTCACCTTTGCATCAATGAACATGGTGATATTTTAAGCGCGACATTAACCAGCCATATAGAGAGCGATACAGGACAAGTTGGGAATCTTCTGGCGAACATTGAGGGTCCAGTCTGTGAGCTCCTCGGGGATGGGGGCTATGACAGCCCAGCTACTTATGAAGCTTTGGAGGCCCATGAAAAAAGATCCAACCAGAACAGGCCAATTAAAGCTCTTATTCCTCCCAACATAGGTTTTCAGGAAGCAAAGGAAACAGACTCAACCCAGCGCCTTGGCAATATTCACTTAATTGAAGATAAGGGCAAGCTATCGTGGCAAAATCAAATGGATTATGGCAGACGGGCCAGAGTCGAAAACACCATGCACCGATATAAATCAATTATAGGAAACAAACTCAGATCAAAAATATTGGAAAGTCAAAATACAGAAGTTCAAATTGCTGCGCAGATTTTAAATCGCATGGCGCACCTTGGGATGCCCAAAGCTCAAAAAGCTGCTTAGATTTTCCAAACATAGCCCCCCACTCCGTCTAAATTTTTATTTGTGCACCACAGCCGGTATATGACGGCAATATTCTTTTTAGGTTTGATAATTTTTATCTTGCAATACGGATCGTCCATATATACCACGCCGGTTATTAACTTTCGTAGTCTATTTGTGCTCGAACGTTTTTATTGCTATGAATAAAAGAAAAGTTCTTTACTCTTCTATTAAATAATCCGATAAGATCCAATTTATTATTTATTACTGTTATGCGGTCGCCTTCTCTCTTAGAAATATGAAATGTCTGGAAAAACAAATTTCCTATAAAATTAGAAAAGACTATCGTTTGGAAAGGAAGCCCAGATATAATATCTATATCATGCTGATTAATAGACTTTCCGTAACTCTCCCATTTTCTTCCTGGAAAACAAGCGTTTAAAAATACTTTTGTCGATAATTCATTAAACTGTTTACTTACACTTCTGACTAGAGCTAAATCTTTAACTTTCTCAGCATCTTTTTTCTTTATCGAGAAGGAATTCGTAGAAAGCGCAGGAGGATTTTCTAAAAGATTTAAGATGTGGATAATGATTTCATTAGGAATATCGAAGAATTCTAGCACAGGAGCAGGCGCTAAACTTTTTAAATATGTCTCCTTGCCTGCCACTGTAAAAAGAGCTGCCTGTCTCTTTTCTTGCATATTCGCAAAAATCTCCTTTGAAACATAACGGGGCTGAGCCTCAAGCAGCGTAATTATCGTATGATTAATATCATCCGAGCCTTGGAGTTCCTCTAGAAAGGTGTCAAAAAAAATACTAAATGCGACCTCTTTATTCTTGCAAACTTGACTATAAAAGTCTTCCTTTTCACGAGTTGTAATAGCACTATTTCTTTCTAACTTTAATTTAGAAAAACCATCATCTAATGTTGAACTTAGTGGTTGAGAGTGCCCTGATTCTACTGCTCTTTGCAACCATAATTTCCCATTTTCTTGCTCCTCCTTATCTAAGCTGTGATGGAGCCTTAGACCTAGGTGGTATTGGGCTTGAGGATCTCCTGTGTGAGCTGCTGTTACAAGGGCTTGCCAATAAGATTTTCGCGAGACACCTTTAAAATTTTGCAAATCAATGCCCTTCGATAAAATTCGGCTCACTATTGCATCATCTAAATTTTCCCATATAAGTTGAGGCGTACAGAGAGAAGGCTTTTCTATCCCTTCTCTATCAGTTAGTTCTGGTCCTTTTTCCATAGTGTAAGCGGAAAAAGCCTGAAGTACTGTAAACGAAAAGACTCTGGCAAAGGATAGTGCCCATTTGCGGGAAGTGGTGAAATTATATTTGCCCATAATTATCCTCCTTTTCTTGCTTTTAAGCGCCCTTAAAAGGGCTTGTCTGGTAGGTTTAAGCTAATCCTCAGATTCATTATATATCTAAATATATCTAACACGATTGTAAAGTAATAATATTTCACGCAGCGTGCGAGTTTTTGGGCACCGTCATCAACGATGAATTGCCTCTATCCATGTCTAATATCTACAAGTCTTATTGATCTAAGAAGTCAGCGTGAAAATTGGATCGGCGTGACCACGGTAGGCTTAAAAATTTATTCATACTTAAGGAGAAATTTGTTTCTTTCTTAAAATAATCTTATGGCTGACTTGGCTTGTATAAAAAGGTAGATAATTTTTAAAACAAAAAGTCCTATTTACCCACCTATCCTGTCTTACCCCCCTATAAATAAAAAGGCAACTTTCAACCCATTTATTTTTTGCAACACTGCCCTCAAAGATTAATCGTATGGATCTTCACACCAGGCCAGATTGCGTAAAGAAATCAAATCGTTACATACCTTCCATTATGATATAAATAATGATCCTGTATCTGAGTATGACTTCCATCAATAACCTCGCAATACGTTCTGTAATCGCAACCACTTGAACATTTATTCTCCCCCTTTTTGGGAAACCAGCTTGTTGGAATTGAACTTTTCAAATTAACATCGTCTGGATCCAAACTAACTAAAACATTTCCAAAATTTTTGTAGCTACGTTCCAAAAAACTAAGGGTCTTAAAATTGTGATAAGTAGAACGATCTAATATAGCAATTGATATCAAACTTTCTAGATTATTTTCTAAAATCATGTTAGATATATTCCTCATTATTTCCTTTTTACTTATAAGGTTTTGAATTGCATCATGGACAACATAGTCATTTGAGAACTCAAATATTCTATAATCACCATTTTCCAAAACAGCCCAGCTAGCTGGGTAACTTTCAAAATTACCTTTTGATAAAGAGTGCGGTCTTGTAACATAGGCTGCTTCCCCTGTAAGCGGAAATAATGTATGGAACACTTCTACCATACATTCTTTTTTAGAAACGTTATTATGTTTGTGCAACAACCGAAAACCTATAGGTAAATCATATTCAATGATAGTTGAAAAAGCCCTACCTAAAAACTCTTCAAAATGAGGGCTGCTTTTAACTTTTTCATAAGCTTTATCTGGACTATCTAGATTATTATAAAAATTTTCATCATATTGATAAAGAAAATCACCGATAAATTTAGATTCACTTGCCAAAGTTTTTTGATGTGTTTCTATACAGGTTTCATCTTGCATCCCCATTGATACATCGGAGAATAAAAGAAAACAAAAAAACGAGATCGAACGTGGAAAATTAAATTTTTTAAGATAATAATGAAATATACTCATAATTCAGAACTCCTAACTGGTTTTTCATAATATTTTTGCACTGGTACTTCAAGATACCTGAAATCCACATGGATTTGAAACCGGTAAAATATTAGGAGAGATAACGCTGCCTAACAACTAATTTTATATAAATTTCATGTATCTTAGTGGGATAGGGTTAACGCCGTCGCTTTAGGGAAAGACTTGAGTATATTGTTACCAATGGACTACCGCGACGGATCAAATAGCGAGTTAATCTGAAAAGTTGGTGATGAGAAGAAGTAAGAAATGGCGTATCATATGGGAGACTGCGTTGTTGCGTAAATATGGATAGAGGATAAATTTTCCCCCTTTCCCCCAAAACTGTTACATTTTAGCAGATTTGGGCATACCAAGGTTGGTAAAAGTATTCAGGATGAAGCATCCAAGATGCAATTCAGCATCTTGGTTATTCCATAATCTTGCATTAAGTTTACCGCCGATAATTTCTTTATAGCGATACATCGTATTTTCTACTTTAGCTCTTCGTCCGTATTTGTTTTTAGATTGCCAGGCGTATTTTCCTTTTTTATCAATGTAGTTAACCGTTTCTTGCCGCGGTGAGATTGCCTCATCAGCAGTTGATGGGGACCCACGAGCTGGAGGAATAATAGGCTTAATATTGGCTGATTCCAGCTGATCATAAGTCTCTTGACCATCATAACCTGAGTCAGCAATTAATTCGGTTACTTTTGTCGGATCAGCTTGTCGCAAATGATCTTGTAAGCAAGATCTATCATCTGCTAGATGATCGGTCATCATTCGGGAAACAATCAACCCCTCTTCATTAATACCAATGTGAAGCTTGCGCCAGAGTTTACGTTTATAGTGTTTCCCATGCTTAGACTCTAGCCATTCACTCTCTCCATAAACTTTGATGCCCGTGCTATCAATAACAAGATGACCTGGCTCATTCATTTTGTCTAATTGGCAAGTAAGAAGAGCAACGGTTCCGCGGCGAGATAACCTCGTATAATCAGGAACATCCAGATTAAGGCCCATCAATGCAAATAACGAGGTAACGAAGCCTTGAATTTGCCTTAGCTTTTGCTTAAGCATGGTTCTGAGAGCTAACATGATCGTAATAGCATAATCAGAATAATAATAGGGCCTGCCTTTTTGGGAAGAAGAGCTTTTACGAGCATACCATTTATCGCCAATATCTTGACAAATCCATAAAGTTAGAGACCCTCTGTTTTTTAAAGCTTGATTATAGTCTGGCCAATTTTTAACGCGATAGTCAGCTTTTCGTTGGCTGGGACAACCATGTTTGCGAAGACGTTCTTTATAAGGCATAGGGCATCCTTTTTTATTTTAAAAAAGATACTTCCATTTACCTTTTATTGACAACCTTTTCTATTTACGCAACAACGCCCTTCCTACCCTGTCTTGATCATATTTATGCCGACGGCGGCTATGAAGGAGAAGAATTTATTGGGAACATCAAGCAACAAACAGGCTGGACTTTAAAAATTGTTAAACGTACCAACAAACACGGCTTTAAACCATTAGCAAAACGCTGGATTGTTGAGAGAACTTTTGCATGGATCAATAAATATAGAAGACTAAGCAACGATTATGAGCTTCATGTTCAAACTTCCCAGGATCTTATTTATTTGGCTATGATTCGACTCATGCTTAGACGAATTTCCCTGATTTCATGACTTTTCACACACTCTCTTAGATTAAGACTATTTAGATTGCAACAGGACCGAAAATAATTGCTATATTTCTTCTTAATATCAATTCTAACTTATCAGATGACTTCTAAAGGTGATAACACCGCCCTAGATATAAGTTTTTTTTACAAAAAATTAATTTATTTCAGGAATTATTAAGTCATGCATTTCTAGTACCCTTAAAAATTACGAAGGATTAATATCAGTGACCTTACTATCAAAATTGTTATTAACTATTTTGGCATTCTTCTTATGCTTTATTTTTCCTTTAACATCTATGGAAGAAAGTAGCTCTTCTTCCTCTATAAATACTGAAAGCCAAAGAAGAATCGGAATAGAACTGGAAACATCAGCAATTAAGGGTGTCCCTCGAACAAATATGCCTAGTTTTACAATTAAAACATCAACTTCAATATGGAGTATAGAGCTAGATACGGGAGACTTTTCTAATGAAGAAATTGATCTCCATAATATGGAAATTAAAACTATTGGGGGATATAGTGAAGAAGTATTTTTGAGAATGGTGACTGTAATGGTAGAAATTATAAAATATTTTTATAAAATAGTACAGGAAAAAAACAATTTCTATACTTTAAATAGGGGTAGAGTAGATAAAATGCTCAAAGAGATAGGTTTAGATAATTTTAATATAACTACTATAGGGAATAAGAAAAATCGCTTTAAAATTTTAAGAAACATGGTTAGCAGCCATAAGATAGTAGAACCACAAATTAGCTACCAAGTATCGTTAAGTGAAGTTCCTCGCATTTTTAATAGGCTCGATAAATTAGGAGAGAAAAACGCAACTTTTTTTTGTAAATCACTTAAAGATAATTTTAAACCATACTTTAAAATGACAAATGAACAAATAAATGCATATGAAGCTCAAGAACTAGAAAAAAACCGACACCAACAAAATGAAAGACTAAGAGAGGAGCTAAATCAACAAACTAAATTAATAAGCAATAGGTTTAAGGTTCTACAAATTCATAATTTTTTTAATGATGTGATATATCTAAGAATAAAGGATGCCAGTCCTAACGTGAGGGGTTTTTCTTATTTATTTCTATATTATTGGGCTAGTATATTTAATAATAACAATGAATATGCTGCCTCTTTGGAGCCAGGACTTAAACCATATTTAACAGTATTATCCAGATTACCAATCTCTGATTTATATAAATACGTGTTGAATGAAAGTGAAAAAGAGGAGTTTAAAAGAATATTTGATAAAATAATTTCTAAAGTGGGAAAAGATTACAAGATCAGAAAATATATTTATTATGATGAGAGAGAAGGTCAGAACAAAATATCTACCTCTGAATACAATCTTGAGGAATGGTATCAATCTATCTTAAACGAATCCTCAGAACGCGATCTTTTGTCACCCCCTCCTCATATGTCGGAAAGTTATTCAATGGGCCTATACCGTTGGGAAGAAACAAAAAGTCCTGTACTTGAAGTAAGGGGCTATAGTACAATGAATATTGACATTAATAACCTTGAAGAATTTTTAAAAAAAGAAGCAAACTGGTTCTTTAATGATGAGGAAAATCAATCATGAAAAAATTTTTACCTATAACCCTATTCCTTTTAAATATAAAAATAGCTCTTTCTGGGGATGTATCTTATTCTGTCGACTATTTTGAGATTAATTCTAAGAGAGATTCTATAATTGGCAACCTATGGCATGGACATGAAATTCCGCAAGAGGACCTTAAGGATTTTTTTAAGTTAATTGAAAAAAATTTTAATCATAAAATTGAAAAAGACAACCATAAAAAAGATGAAATATTTAATAATGCTGTGTTTATCGATAAATGGAAAAGATCGATGATAGAATTCTTAAATTTTACTTACGCTACTGATAAAGAAATTAGCGACATTGAAAAATTTGCAGCTCAAGTTGATTTTCTAAAGAATAATTTTTCCGTTACCACAATAGGAAATGGTCTTAAAATTATCGCAGAAAAGTATTAGGCCGTTAAAATTACATTTAATTTTAAAGCTTGAAACTAGTATTTAGTGATTTAAACAGAGGGCAAAAGTGCTGTCACATTTATTAAAGCATGATTGATCAGGACGTAACGCTTCATTATTGCTCTTTCAACTTAACTTAAAATAATTAGAGTGTAGGCAGAGCTCTAGGGGTCTGTTGCATCTAAAAATTTAAAAAAATTAACTTACATATTCATCTGATTCTAGGTGCTATTTCTCCAATAAAAAGCTATTGAAAGCATTATTATTATAATATCTTCTTGAAATAAAATTACTTCTAGTTTCTAAACGTAATAGACCCTCTTTAAATAGCACTACGTCCTCCGGGCAAGTGCCGATAGAGGGTCGCTGGAGAAACAGAGAGCCTTTTAGCCACTTCTTCAACCGTAATATTGTTATCTTTCAGCAAAGCTTTAGCGATAATAAGATCTTCAGCTTTTAAGGAAGGTGGACGGCCCCCTACCCTCCCCAATCTTTTAGCAGCGGATAACCCGGCTAAGGTTCTCTCTTTAATAATAGAGCGTTCAAACTCGGCCAGAGAAGCAAAAATATGAAAAATCAACCGCCCGCCTGACGTGGTGGTATTAATTGCTTCAGTGAGCGATTGAAACCCTATGTCCTTGCTTTCGAGTTTTTCCACTGTTTCAATCAGCTGCTTAAGAGAACGGGCTAAGCGGTCAAGCTTCCAAACAACAAGAGTATCGCCTGAGCGCATATAATTAAGAGCAGCCGTTAATTCAGGCCTCTCTCGTTGAGCACCTGAAGCTTTCTCTGTAAAAATCTTATGACACCCAACTTCCTTTAAAGCGTCAAGCTGTAAAGATAGATTTTGGTCTTGGGTCGAGACCCGCGCATAACCAACGAGCATATTTTCCTCCTAAAACTCATCTTTAGTATATCTTTTAAGAACTTTTCTTTCAAGAAAGAGTTTTGAGAGATGAAATGATAAAAAATGAGAACCTTTTCTGCTCTTCCCCCTTCCCTCTTAGAAACGAACGTTTTTAAGAGAGCTAGAAAAACAATCTTTCTTCCCTAATACCTTTTTATAAATTGAACTTCATAACTATCTGCAAAATAGGTTAAAAATAATTTATTGTACTTATATGGATAATTATAACTTTATGTAATTTTATAACTTATCATATTTAGTCAGATCTATTTAAAATAGTACATAATTATATTTATTTAAATTAATAATTTTTCAGGATAAAAATCTATAGGCATAATTCATAATTAAATACATAACCTTGAATTAATCCTAAAACTCAATATAATAGGATTAATAAGGCTTATACATATTTATAAATTAGGATTAATTATGCCAACAAGAACTAAAGTAGCTACAGGAGGAAAAATATCTATTCCTTCTATTTACAGAAAACAATTAGGAATAAAAGATGGTGAAGAAGTCTTAATAGATATCCAAGAAGGACACATTATCATTTCCTCCTTAAAGACATCTTTATTGAAAGCCAGACAATTAGTTAGCAAATATCATTCTCCTCAAGAAAACTTAGACGATAAACTGGCCCTTAATCAGAAAGAAGAAAACAATGAGTAAAGTTATTTTAGATGCCTCAGCCCTTCTCGCCCTTATCAAGAATGAGCACGGTGCTTCTACCTTAGAAGGCCTGCTCGGTCAAATTGTTATGTCAAGCATCAGTCTATCGGAAGCAGCCACCACCCTATTCCAGTCTGAAATGGCCTTACAAGAGTGTGAAGAATACCTACTTCCCTTAATTTCTCAGCTCATTCCTTTTGATATATCTCACGCTTTACTGACAGCGAATCTGATAAAACAGCTTAAAGGTAAAGATTTACCCTTAGAAGCTCGAGCGTGTATTGCTTTAGGAATAAAGATGAGGCTTCCTGTTTATACAACTGACCACCACTTGGATGATTTAGAATTATTAGAGAGCAATATCAAGCTTGTTCGAGCGAGATTTGCCTAAAAAATTTATTTCTTCTCCTTAATTCTTGAGCAAGATAATATTCTCCTCAACTATATTTTTATTCTGGAATCAGTACTTGGAAATGAACTCCTTCATGATAAAGATAAACTACTTCAGTTGCATTATGAGGGATAAATTGATGGGTAAGCCGTAAGCCCTTTTCCCCATCAGGTTCATAAATTTTTAAGCCAAAATTGTTAATATAAGCCACTGCATCAATTGAAGTATAATTGGCATTCATGTTCCCCCCTTCATTACCATGCACATCATGAAGAGCAACCATCATCTGCTCGCCTCCTATATGATAATTAAGGAATGCATCAAAGGCCTCAGGAGAAAGACACCTTTGCCTTAATTCTTCTAGTATGGCTTCTTCTCTTTCTCCCACTGCACGAAGTACTTCTGGCAACTGTTGAGGATCCTGTTGGTTACTATCAGAATTTTGAGCAACCAGCTTATCAGAGCGAGTTTCTTGCATCCAATTGAGTTGATCGCGTTGTGCTTCATAAAGTGTATACCTGATTGCTTCTTTCACTTGTCTTGGAAGTTGCTCTGGGTTTGCTGCAGCTGACACAATTTCATTGGCAATCATAGAGCGAACAATTGGATTATCACGCTTGCTTTCTAATTTCTTGATTTCTTTATCCGCCTCCAATCCTACTGCATTAAAAAAGCATCTCATGGAAACCCCCGAAACATTTTGCTGCCTAAACCTTCTACCGTCAATCGTATAGAGTTTTTGAGGTTGTTCCTCAATAATATTGAGAGGAATACTGCGAAGATGAAGCCCGCTTATATCTTTATATCTTCTTCCAGAATCAGAAAGTTGCAAAGTATCTTTTTCTCCTGAATTCTCTATTACATTCTGAGTATGAGTTGTATTAACAAATTTTTCTTCCTTTTTCTTTTCCTTACCCTGCTCAATCTGCTTTGGATTGCTACCTACTATAGGAAAACTCAAGCTATTATCCTTATCATTTTGTCGCTGAGGAAATAATTCTAACCGACTAACTGAAGTGTTCCTACTAACAGCTGGGACGAGCTCTGGTTCCAAAGGTAAAAGACCATCTATGATCTTTTCAAGAATGTTAATAATGCCCATATAACCTTTCTTTTTATTTATTTCCTTTATGATTTCCTTAAGCCACCTATCTTGGTTCTGGAAAGCTTCTTCTCTTTGGAAAAAATTAAAAAAGAACATAAAGTTTTGGCAAACCTCAGGTCTCCTTCTAGCCTGAATGGAGGAAGCCAGATACACAATAATATCATTTCGTAGATTTTTTTCTGGAATATGATCCAACAAAGGATGAAGAATATTTACAAACTCACGCCGTTGCTCCGGAACTACTTGCCGAATAGCTTTTATTACTCTGTCCACATCATACTCTTCAGTCATATCGGAAGTTAGTAAGGGTTTAACAATATTTATAAATTCCCATCGTTGAGAGGGCTGCATTTCCCGAAGGAAGTTTATAGCATGAACCCACGCATATCTATACGCAGTAGAGAGCAGCAAAGCTTGGACGGTTTCTACAAATTCGCAACGTTGCTCAGGTTCTATTTTAAGAAAAGCTTCGATAAAAGCCGCCCGTTCAGGTACTCCCATTTGTGGAGTTAGTAGAGGTTTAATGATATCTACAAATCGACAAAGCTCCGAGAGTTCCATTTTACACAAAGCCATTATAACGATAAGCCATTCGAATTGCTCCTCCTCACGCTTCTCACGCTCCCTCTCTTCCATTTCACGCTCAAACCTATCAAATACCCTATCATTGAATTCACCCCTATTGTAATTATATATAGAGGGCATAAGGGGAGGAAGCAGGGATTGTATCTTTTCTACAAATTCACGGCGCTGTACAGGTTTTTTATCCACCAAGGCTCGCATAAATTCAGTTCTTTCAATTTCTGTCATATCGTAATCTAGCAAAAATTGGATATCCTTCACAAACTGACGAAGTTGCGAACAATTCATATGACGAAAGATCATTATAATATCAGCCCACAAATTTCCATCCATTTTGAAAGTAAGCAAAGGTTGGATGATGTCTACAAACTCACGGCGCTTGGAGGAGTGTACTTTACGAAAGGCCCCTATAACTCTCGCCCGCCCATGGTCATCCATCTTAGTAGTTAGCAGGGGTGGGATGACCTCTAGAAATTCATGAAACTCTGAAGGACCCACTTCATAAAGGGTGGTTGCTAATGCAGCCAGCTCCTCTCCCTTCATTTGGGGAGTAAGCAAAGATCGCAGAATATCTACAAAGTCACAGAGTTGCAAGAAATCAACCTTACTAAAATCATTAATAATATCAGCCTGGTACCATCCACTTATTTGAGGTAATAGCAAAGGCCTGACAATATTTACAAACTCATAAAGTTGCGAAATTTCTACCTTAAGAAAGGCTTCTATAATTCTACTACTTTTATCACCATACTCGGGGTGAAAAATTAAGGGTTGGATGACGTCTACAAACGTCTTAAGCCATGCAGGTTCTATCTTGCTCAGAGCACTTACCATATTAGATCGTTCATGTGCATCTAGAGGCAGTAAAGGTTGGATGATATTTATAAATTCCCGACATCGACAGGGGGCTACATTATTACGAAGGATTTTTATAAGGTCAACCGGCAGTTTATGGGGGTATTTTTTGTAACTCAATAAATCTTGAATAGAATTTATAAAGAAGGAACGCTCTTCCCGATCTATTTTAGCAGTACTTTCAGCTATATAAATAGTATTGTCGCTATTTAATTCCAGAGAAAGAATATTATGCAAAACCTCTTCTATTTCTTTGCTAATCTCTGGGCTTAAAACAATTTGTTTTTCCTTTATTTCATCTTTTGTAATGTTCTCTAACGTCTTTTGGCTCTGCTCAGTTTTAACTTCTTTCAATTTCTTATAAATTTCTTTTCGCAATAAACCGAGAGTGCCGTTCAAAAGATCTTGAAGTCCCTGCGTTCCAAACTTTAATTTAAGATATTCTACTTTATCCAAGGTTGTATGCTCAGAAAGATTTTGGATATAAGTATAGAGTGTTTTTAAATTTGAAATTAGAGTAGAACCCCTCCTATACCATTTTTCAAGCTCAGAGAAAGTTAAATTTTGAAAAGGCGTCTCTACCATGGATGTGTGATACTTAGCAAAGCTAGATAACATTGTGCTAAAGGAAAGAGGAAGCTCGTGAAGATGTGCGGTTTCTTGTTCTTGTCGGACAACTAGTTGCACTAAACGGTGAATAGAAAAAAAAGGATCATTGTTCTTAATCAAAGAAAAAATAGCTAGTTGACCAATTGCCTTTTGCACACCTTCCTTTTTATCTTTTTCAAAGCTTAAGAAAGGATCAATGATAATTTGATCAGGGTCTAAATAAGCAAAATACCGTAATAACTCTTTTGCCTTGTCTGAAATATGCTTGCCTGACATCTTCAGGGTCTTAGCCACCAGGTATTCATGAGATATTTCTAAGCAATCCTTAGATTCCTCCATAAACGGTGCCCTAGCGTTTTCAAAATGACTTGTGGGTTGCTCTTTAAAACTCTTGAGATAATCTCCAAACTGATAGTTTCTATCAATATTCTCTCGCATATAGCGTATATAAGAAGCGGCATGAGAGAGAGCCAAAGGAAGATATCCTAGTTCTTCGGCAATTTGTAAAGCTAAATGCTTATTCTCTTCATCCACAACAATTTGACAGGATCCAGAATTAAGGCTCTTAAATAAATAGCCAACCGCATCCTCAGGGCGGAACACATCAAGGTTAATTATATTATGCCACCCTTCTTGACAACGTGACGTCATTAAAATATGACCTTTTCTGGTGGGAATCTTATGATCTAAAAACCGGGAATCGGGAACATTATCATAAATAAGGAGATATGGTTCTTGCTTGGAAAGATGTCTGTTAACAAGGCTCAAGAGTTTGCTTAAATTGCTATCTTTTTCTACCTTAGCATCCAATAACTCTAAAAGAGTCTTATAACTTTCCTTCAGCTTGTCTTCTGTTTCCGAAGCAATCCAATAAATTAATTTATAAGCTCTATGACCTAGCGCTTCATGAGCATATTGGGCTGCAATGGATGTTTTCCCAATTCCACCCATGCCGGATAAAGCAGCTTTACTGCTCGAAGAAATAGTCACATGTTGATTTTTATATAGTTGTTCCCATAATAGCGTTAAATAACTTTTGCTTGATCTTTTAGGATAACTTTCAATCAACCCATCAATAGAAGGGGCTTCGTATAAATTATCTAAAACCTCTCCCTCCACTTTTGCCCAATGCCTTACATTTGGGTTAAGTTCTGCGGGAGCTAAGATAGGAATTGGTCTCCCAAAGTCAGCTGCTTTTTTTCTATACATTGCCGTTTTTTCTAGATCATGGCTTTCTCCTGCCGGCGCATAAAAATAATAAAGCGTATGAATGGCTTCAATATTATTCTTTTGTACCGCTTCTTCAAGAAAATGTAAGCCCGCGGAGATATCCTTTGGCACTCCAAATCCTTTCAGATAAAATGTCCCAATCCACCCCATAACATCTCGAGAAGCGGTTGGGTTTACTATGCTCATATAAAGGTTAAAGGCTTCCAGATAATTTTGCTGTGTGCCCCGTCCTTCTCGGTAACAGTCAGCTAATTCCAATAGCATGCCGTCCGTTACTTTATCGGCAGCTGTAAAAACAGCATTATAAAAACAAATAAAAGCCCAATCATTGTCGCTTGCATCTGAATAGCTCTTTCCTAACTTCCACCAATCATTGGCTGTTTGTGGTTCTTCTTTCTGGTCAAGTGGTAACAAAGTTGATTCGGGAATACTATAATCAGTAGCACCATCTAAGTGATGCCTTTTTATCCAATCGATGATTTGGCCAAATTTCCGCTCTGTAAGACGAACCCCACTCCCTTTTGTCCGCTTCTCGTCACCATTTGTATGAACGCCAATTGTGACGATGCTCTTCGAGCTTGAGTTTGTTGGAATTGGCCATTTTCGCCAAATAGCGCCTCCACTTTGTCCAGAAGAGGTGGGAATTTTATAATCAATTTTTTCAGTTTTAATCTCTGGTTTAGAAGAGCCTTCCCACATTGCAGCTGAATAATAGTCATTACTTCCTTCTTCGCCCGGATAACCAGTGACTGTAATGTTCCATTCCTGAAAGTAGGTATTAGGGGCACAGAGCAACCCAGACCATCCAATTTCATTCCCAATTGCTCGTTCTAAAATAACCATCCCAAAATCATAATCATTTCTATCGCACTTATCTCCATTCTTTAGCTTTTGATGAACCCATTCTTTTGGGCAAAGGAGAAAACATCCTTTAATATAATGGTTAAAGAGGGATTCTTTGCCTTCTCTTCCTGGGCTAAACCATACTTCAGTAGCCCATCTGCTTTTTTCACTGTACTTGTAACTATAAATATTGTGTCCTGCGGTTAACACATGGTTAGGCCCCACTAAAATACCAGAGCCAACAGATGTCTCGTTATTAAATTTCATCATTAAGTGCCCATGAACACAATAAGGCCACTTGAAAGGAGTTTTTACTTGAGACCTATTAACTACCGATACATAACTCTTTTGCTTTTGGGGTTCCTCTGGTGCATCCGTTCTATTCCTGTTTGAAAACATTGATTTTGGGGATGGTTGGTAACAAAAAGTGTATTTAACTTTTGCAGTGCCACCTACAAACGAGTCTGTTTTTTGATAATACTCAGGCTTTTTCTCTCCCTCCCCTTGTCGCAAATCACATATTTCTGAACCATATATGTCTGAAGGAAGTGCGCTATCCATGGCTTGCAAGGATAACTCCCCTGCAAGCCATAAATAAAAGACATAGCTTAACGGCGCAAATCGAAAGGAGGCGACCATACCTAGCCTCTTCTAAGCTCTAAGAATTTCTTAGCAAAATTCTTAATAACCCCCATCGGCAAGTCATGTTCTGCAGAGGCTTTCAAAATTCTAATTGTTTCTTTGTCTGTTGCCGCTAAATCAATTTTTTGCGTAATTAAAGGGTTAACACGATAGTAAGTCTCGCCCAAGAAAGTCTGCATTGTTTCATGATTTCCCCGACTGCTAGTGCTCATTAAAAGCTCAATAATATTACGCGCACTGAACAATCCGGCATCGGTTGATAAGGTTGTATGTAAAGACATATCACCCGTCCCTAAAGAGAGCACATACAGATTGTTAGGAGAGAATGTCCCACCATGTAATTCTTTAACCATACTTGCTGCTACAAGGGTTGCAGGGTTATTATTCCATATTCCCCCATCTACGAAAAAATCCGTATGAGTTGTTAACTTATAGGAAGGGAAATACGTAGGGGCCGCTGAGGTAGATCGGGCTACTTCCCATAATTTGTGTCCTTGATCGTCAGCAAAAAAACTCTTAAATAATTTTGGCTTTCCTGTGGTGGTGCAAGCTGTGACCAAGACAGGGGTGGCGGCATCTTTTAATGTATTATCTCCAAATTTAGCTTGAAGGAGCCCTTCTAAAGGTTGAGGCTGATATTTAGATCCAATGACGCCTCCTAAATTCTTCAGCCTTGCGCACCAACTCCCTTTAGGAAAAATACTATTGCCATGTTCTTCAAAAAGCGCAACTAACTCATCTGGCTCGATATTGCTTGCTATCCCCAAAGAAAGAATGCCACCAATTGACGTTCCTCCTATACAATCAAATACTTCAGAAAGCGGGCCAGTAAAGTTATCCTCACTCGTATCGCTTTCTAGTTCTTCTTTAAAAGCTTTTAACCAAAGGGCTTCCATATAGCCTCGGAACCCCCCTCCATCTAACGCTAAACCAAATTTTGGTGCAATCTCCTCATCGCCATAACTTTGCATAAGGCGATGACTAATAGGTAACTTTTCATCTTCTAATAGTATTTGGCTACTTGCTTCGGTAGGGGAAAAAATGGTATCATCTTCTTCTATTACCGGCAGAAAACCAACCAGTGGTTGCGGCAATCCTATGTTGGGAGGATTCAGATTAGACCCCATATTATCAGCAGCATAAGGGGGAACGCTTGAATAAATAGGTATATTCTCATCTTTCTCCATGGCTCTAGCAGATAGAGAAAATAGGATCATAGGAAGGATAAGTGCGTACCATGAGTTGGCAATCTTTTTAAGTAGGCTGGTCGGTTGTTGATGATATAACATGGGAAGCCTCCTTTAATATTTTAATAAATGATAACTATTACATTATCTCATGGTTTAAAACCCAATTTCTTGTTTAAAATCAAGTATTAATTAACTTTATATTGCATTAATTATTTAAATCGGCATCGTCAACTTAACTAATAAAGGGTAGATTGAGGGTGGGAACTGTCAACTTTAGACAGAAAGAAGCTGTAGAGCCGCCATCTGTGAAAGCAACCGTTGACCTGCTTCTTTTGGCGTTCCATCTCCATTGACATACATATATAATGTCGGAGTAGTAATCCCTAAGCGTTTAGCAACATCTTGAGCCACAGCTTCCTGATCTTGCATTGCCGCCATTGCCATTTTCAATAAATGGATATCCATTTTACGGGGACGACCCCCTTTCCTGCCCCGAGCCCGCGCCGCTTCTAAGCCGGCCTTTGTCCGATCGACAATAAGTTCTCGCTCAAATTCGGCAAGTGCCGCAAACATTCCGAACACTAGCTTGCCGTGCGGCGTCGTTGTATCAATTTGAGCCCCCTGCCCTGTTAAAACTTTGAAACCAATTTCTTTATTCTTCAGATTTTCAACTGTATTAATGAGATGTTTAAGATTCCGGCCTAATCGGTCCAATTTCCATACCACTAATGTGTTACCTGGTTGTAAAGCTTGGAGGCACGCATTTAATCCCGGCCGATCATCAAACCGTCCGGAGGCTAAATCTTCATAGATACGATCAGGATGGACACCGGCTTCTAACAGAGCCTCTTTTTGTAAATCTAAAACTTGACTTCCATCAGCTCGGGACACCCGCATATAACCCATAAGCATTTTTATAACTTTCTTAATGCTAGATAACTTAAAGGAAGGATACAATCTTGCTTAGATTATTTAAACGGTTTTTTTAGCGAAAAGGGATATTATTTTGATCCCTGCACAAAACTGCTAAATAAACGATCGTTTTTCTAGCGAATTCCTAGGTTAGTTGATCCCTACTCTAAGCCCTCAAAATAGAAAAAAATATCCGCACCACTAGGGCTTTGGTTACCAATTTTGAAATGTACCTAAAGAAGCTTTAGTGGCAATATTCATAATCTGTAAAATAATATCATGGTTTTTAAAGGTTACATATTTCCCTCTCTTAGCTTTCCCCGAACAAATCAAGTTTTAGCAAGAACAGCTAATGATGTTCTGCTAGAGATTTAAGAGCCTAAAATAAAATTGAACGCATTCCCAATTTATAGTAAACCTCCATTAAACGCAGAAGAAAATAAAATTAAAAATGAAAGGATTGGATAATATGAAATTAGCAGACAAAATAAAGTACTTAAAGTTGTCAGCTATTTTAGGCCCCCTCCTGATCCCAATAGTTAGCCACCCTTATGAGGCGCCCTTACCTGAATCTCATCGGTTTAGTCTAGGGAAACGACCTTATGAAGAGACCTCCCTTGGAAAAAGCAAAAAGAAGGGATCCTTAGGGGAAGAAAAGGTATCGAAACTTACTCCAAAGCCTGACCAAAAAAGAGCTCGTAGCAATCCTTCCCCCGAAACTTATTATCAGCGTGGAATTACCTGGAGTGAGAAGCAAGACCATGAGCAAGCTTTTTGCTTCTATAGAAAAGCTGCTAAAAAGGGGCACATCCAAGCACAATACAAACTTGGGAGAATGTATCAATGCGGTTTAGGCGTTAAAATGGATAATGACCGCGCCTTCTTTTGGTATGAGAAAGCGGCTAGGCAAAAATATGCGAAAGCTCGATACAGGCTTGGGAGTATGTATGAAGATGGTCTAGTTGGGCAGGATGGCGATGACTGCGATCTCCTTTGGTATAAGAAAGCGGCCAAGCAAGGATATCTAAAAGCCCAATGTCGCCTCGGACATATACTCATGAATATGCGCGAATGTGACGAAGCCGAGTCTTGGTACAAGAAAGCAGCTGAAGAAGGACACTTAGCTGCGCAATGGGCTCTAGCAGAGTACTACCGTCGGTACTGCGAACCGGAAGAGGGCAAGGAGACAGAAGCCCTTTATTGGTATGAGCAACTTGCCAAGCAAGGGTGGCTTTGGGCGCAATACGAGGTAGCTAATATATATCACCAGGGTTTAGGCGTTGAGAAGAATGACAAGCTAGCCTTTTATTGGTACGAGCAAGCTGCTAATCAAAAACACAAGTATGCACAATACGAACTAGGTAAAATGTATTGGCAAGGTTTAGGCATTGAGAAGAATGACAAGCTAGCCTTTTATTGGTACGAACAAGCTGCTAACAAAAAACAGAGCTATGCACAATACGAACTAGGTAAAATATATCACAAGGGTTTAAGGGTTAAGAAAAATGGTAAGTTAGCTATCAAATGGTATAGGAGTGTGGCTGATCAACCAGCAAGTAAATATGTGGGGAGAGACCAGAGAATTCTATACACTAAAGTTCTATATAGATTAGGCCAAGTTTATCTGAGCGGTTTAGGAAGTATCGAAAAAGATGAGAGGCAGGCCTTTCATTTTTATAAAAAAGCTGCCGAACGAGGGCATATCCACGCACAGTACCACCTAAGCAAAATCTATCTGGATGGAATAGGGGTAGAGAAGAGTGAGGACCTAGCCTCACACTGGCGCAAAAAAGCTTTTAATAAGGATTCTTCTGTTGCGGCAAATCTTGAGGCAACTCAAAAGGTGTATATCCCCTCTCACCGAGAAGCAATGAAGTGGTACAAATGGTTAGCTGAAAAGGGAGGCCCCATAGATAGAGAGAGGGCGCTCAAAGCCTTAGAGGATTATGATTCCGATTCTGAAGAAGAAGGGGAAACTTCTTCTGTCGGATTAGAAAGTTCCCAAGTTATTCCAAGTTCTGAAGAAAAGTGGGTCCCTGAGGCTCAGGCCAAAGCATCACCAACAATAACTCTAATCAAGATTCAAAAAAAACTCGCACAGCTTAACAAGCTGCTAAGCCAAAAAAAGAAGATTGATTTCTCTAAGTATCCAGAATTCCACATTGCCCTGTATCGGGGGGTCCATTACCTGCCTGAAATCTTTCACGATAAAGACAGCCGAAAAGAGTTTCGCACTAAAGATCAGGTTGGCTCAGCTTTGTTTAGTGCTACCGCCTGTTCAGCGACAGGATTAGAGTTTTTATCCTCCAAACAAGATGACTTTGAGCTTCTCGAGAGTCATGCTCAAGTCAGTACGAGGGCACTTGCTAAGTTTAAGCATTCATTTCCAAAATCCTACCATAAATTTCATGAGACCTATAGTAATAGCCATAAAGATTTCCATAAACTGCTTAAGGAGCCTTTGCTAGAAAGTAACGCTGCTGGCAGGGAGGAAAGGGCACAAGCCTTCGTTAATTATATATATTTCCTCCACCAAGAAGCTGTCAACGTCCCTAGTTTTAGAATTGAATCAGCTATTCTGAGAAACCCTCATGTCTCTTTCTCACTCATCCCTTTTCATGCAGTGAAATACGCTTTGGGAGCTAAAAGCTTTTATACTCCTACAGGAGACAAGGCTCGCCTTTTAAGGCCTGAATATGATGCTGATGGCGTGCCTAAACACTCTTACTTAGGAAAAGTTTATGTTTCTATTCTAACCTTAGAAGATTTTTTTAAACAGGACCCTTACCTGGTTCTAAGAAATCATGCTTTAGGACGGGTTAAGATAACCACGCACTATAATAATAAAATTCTTAAAGAAGATGAGGTAACCCTTTCAGGATATCTTCCAGCCAATCGGGTGATAGCAACACGTAGCATTCGATGCCCCCGCTTTGATCAAGACGCCGGATCCCTCGCTCTTTCTGATTATCAGAAGAAACATGGGATTAGTCCAAAGATATACCAGAATTATAAGAAAAAACTGGAAGGCATAAAATACCAAAAGGATAGTTTTGCAGAGTTAGAAAAGCTAACCAAAGAAGATATATTTGAAGATATAGCCACTCATCAGGATAAGGAACTTTTAAGGCTAGCTAAGGAAGAAGCTAGAAAAAGAGGGGGAGTTTTAATTTACCCTGGTTTAGACAATGATTTTGTTTTAAGACCTCTCTCTTTTCGGGCTGCTGATTATTACCGTAAAATGCAAACTGAGAAACAACCGAGAATTATTATCGACAACAATGATGGTCAAGGCCGTCTTGAACCAGAAGAACTTATTTATCTCCTTCAAAAGCTTAAGCATAATAAGTCAATTCAATATTTTAAGGTTACTGATATCGAAATTGGAGATAGAGGATTTAATCTTCTCGCTGAGATCCTGAGGGTAAACACGACTTTGACCTCTTTGCTTTTAGAAGGTACCTCGGCATCCAACATGGGTATAAAAGTTTTAGTAAATGCATTAGAGCAAAATGGTACCCTGACTGAACTCAGTCTAGCAGGGAACAAGAAGGTGGGATCCGCAATTGGAGCTCTCGCAAAGGCGCTCACATCTGCTACGCAAAATTTGAAGATATTAGATCTTGAAGATACAGGACTTACTGATCAAAATGTTGAGCCCTTAGTGAATATCTTTAAAGGACCAAAAAGAGGAAATACTAAGCTCCATCGCATTAATTTGGGGGATAATAAGATCAGTAAGGGAAAAAGAAAGCCGATAAATGGTGGTATTAAAAAAAACCTTGAGAGCTCAGCTTAGTAATTGCCTCTAAGGTAAAAAGCGAGCCTATGGGTGGATACTTATCGATTTCTGTTGCTCTCTTTACATGAGCCTTTTTACATACCACTTAAAGAGGCTCAATGAAGTACACGGACCAGAGCTCCTCTGCCCCATCTAGGGTTAGGGGGGCGGTGGTGCAATGATTTCAAAATTTCAGATTATAAATAGGAGTATTCCCCCTTCCCAGCGTTGTTGCGTAAATAGAAAAGGTTGTCAATAAAAGGTAAATGGAAGTATCTTTTTTAAAATAAAAAAGGATGACCTATGCCTTATAAAGAACGTATTAGGCGCTCAGGCGCTATTCATAATAGTCAAAAGCACTATCGCCTACAGAATTGGCCAGACTATAATCAAGCTTTAATAAACAGAGGAGATCTCACTTTATGGCTTTGTGAAGATCTTCACCATAACTGGTACGCGCAAAAATCCCCTATTCCTAAAAAAGGGCGGCCCCTCCATTATTCTGATCATGCCATTACAGTCATGCTAACATTAAGGCTCATCTTTAAACAAAAGCTTAGGCAAACTCAAGGGTTAGTCAAGTCATTGTTTCACCTCTTGGGCCTTCAATTGGATGTTCCGGATTATACGAGGTTATCTCGCCGTGGGACTGTTCCTCTACTTACTTACCCATTAGAAAAAATGGAAAGATCCTGGCCATATCGTCATTGATAGTACAGGTATTAAAGTATTTGGAGAAAGTGAGTGGCTCGAAACAAAATATGGCAAACAATACAAACGTAAAGCCTGGCGTAAGCTTCACTTTGGCATTAACAGCAAGGGATTCATTGTTTCTCGGATAATGACAAGTCATTTAACAGATGATCGATCCTGCTTAGACGCTCACCTTAAGCAGGCTGATGTAACAAAAGTAAAAGAGCTTATTGCTGATGCGGGCTACTATGGTCAAAATGTTTACAGCCAACTGGCATCAGTCAACATTAAACCCATTATTCCTCCAGCTCGAGGATCTCCTTCACTGTCAGAAGAGCCCTGCTCTGTTAGACAAAAGGGTATTAATTACATTGATAAAAAGGGACTATACGCCTGGCAAACAAAAAATGATTATGGCAGGAGAGCAAAAGTAGAAAATACGATATACAGCTATAAAGAGGTGATCGGTCGTAAGCTTAATGCCAGGTTATGGCGTTGTTGCGTAAATGGGAAGTTTGTTCTTGCTTCCCATTTACGCAAGCCGGTATATGCCGTCCTTTTTATCGCTAGATTAAATTTTCAGTGCTTTAATTATAAAAAGTATTTCTCTTAGACAATTTCACAATTTGACTCTAATTCTCAAGTAGTTGCTGATATGAGGTGAAGTGCGCCTCATTAAGAAACAATTTGGATTTTAGCTCTCTTAAATGTACCCTTATTTAAACTCCTGAAATTCTTGTAACAGAGCCAATTTTATTTAGTCGCTGTCGCGAAGGCGTTGTCACATTAACTCAAGAGGAGTATATTTTCCTGATTATGAGGAACTTTAGACAAAATTATCCTGTGTTTGAGTAGATTGATGCCAAATACTTAAGGCCTGATGCTTATGAACTCTTTTAGCTGAAGCTTTCAGTTTATGAGGAATTCTTCCAAAACAAGTTCTAAGGGTTAAGGATAAAGATAGAAATTTTTGACAATGAATAGGATTTCTAAATCTTCGCTTTATTCTTTCTTGCTTACGTACATGCTGATGAGATCCTTCCATACGGTTATTTAAAGATTTATGCTTTCTATGATCAGGAAATAACCCAAGCTTTCGGAGCCCGGCTTTATAACTGGCTAATTTATCTGTGATGATAACGCTTGGAATAAAGCCTTCTTTACCGAGAAGTTTAAGGAAGAACCGTTTAGCTGCTTTAGCATTTCTTCTAGGTTGTAAAAGGATATCTATTTCTTAGTCTTGATCATCTAAAGCACGCCATAACCAATAATACTTATCCTGAATCTTCAAGCATACTTCATCTAAATGCCATTTATCACTTGCGGGGGACTGATAAGACCTTAAAGCCTTTTTATAAGTAGGACCAAACTTTAAGCTCCATCTCCGTATTGTTTCATAGCTTACATCAATTCCTCGAATAAGCATGAGTTCTTCAACTTCTCTTAGACTAAGAGCATAGCGATGATAAAGGAAGACAACTGATTGAATTAAAGAAGAAGGGAAACGATGTCTTTTGTACAATTAAAGGCTCCCATATGTTTTATCAAATGAGACCATATTATAAAGCTTTAAACTTAATGTGACAACGCCGCTACTAATCCTTTTCGCGCTTATATACGTTAATCCTTTCTCCTACTTCTCACACAGTCTCTAAGCCCAAAAAGTTCTAAATTAATATTGGTTTCTTTCCTTCTTAACATTACTAAATTTATAAAGCTTCTTCATAAACTCATTACCTTTATTGCAATTGTTTAGCCTTATACTCTTGAAGCCGTCTGACGATCTCCATCAGCATATTATAAGAAAGGCTGGGATTTTGGGGATTTAATAAGGATAACCCCGCATCTCTTAAGGAAGGTATATTCTCCGCTTCATCCATCACGGCTAAGTGCTCAGGAATCGGAAGCTGGATCCGATTATATTCCACATTTCTTCCCTGTTGCTTCATGCTTTGCTTTAGTGCTTCTAAAAAGATCAAATGCCGGTCTTTGGGTCATTAGCTCATCAGCAATTTCAGAGGCCCATTGGAGTTTTCCTCCATTCTTCAGGCTTAGATCACCAAAATGTCGAGGCGCTTCTCCCGTCCCTAACATTTCTCTTTGCGACGCGTTGGCTGATGGGCATTTTCTACACGATTATTTAACCCTTTATGCGATCGATGTTCGGTGCTCCGGCACATAGCCTGTATCGGTTTCCTGTAACTTTTCAATTTATCTGTGACATTGACGCTGGGAATAGGATAACTGCCCAACACCCGGCTTAAGAATCTAATTGCTGCTTTTTTATTACGGCGCTTCTGGAGAAAGACATCCAATTCATAGCCATCAGAATCGACTGCACGCCACAAGATAAACATCTCCCCATTGACCTTCACAGTCATTTCATCAATATGCCACTTATCCGAAGGTTTCCTCTCCCGTTTTTTGATAACGTTTCTGAAATGGCTTGAAAATTTGATGCTCCAAGACCGAATCGTTTCATAAGAGACATGAATCCCTCGATAAGCCATCTGTTCCTCAATATCTCGATAGCTATTATTAAACCGATGATAAATCCACACAGCTTGACTAATAATGGCGTTGTTGCGTAAATAGAAAAGGTTGTCAATAAAAGGTAAATGGAAGTATCTTTTTTAAAATAAAAAGGATGACCTATGCCTTATAAAGAACGCATTAGGCGCTCAGGCGCTATTCATAAACGTCAAAAGCACTATCGCCTACAGAATTGGCCAGACTATAATCAAGCTTTAATAAACAGAGGAGATCTCACTTTATGGCTTTGTGAGGATCTTCACCATAACTGGTACGCGCAAAAATCCCCTATTCCTAAAAAAGGGCGGCCCCTTCATTATTCTGATCATGCCATTACACTCATGCTAACATTAAGGCTCATCTTTAAACAAAAACTTAGGCAAACTCAAGGGGTGGTCAAGTCATTGTTTCACCTCCTTGGCCTTCAATTGGATGTTCCTAACTACACGAGACTATCACGCCGCGGAACTGTTCCTTTAATCACACGCCACTTAGAAAAAATGGATGAACCGGGTCATCTTGTCATTGATAGTACAGGTATTAAAGTATTTGGAGAAAGTGAGTGGCTTGAAACAAAATATGGCAAACAGTACAAACGCAAAGTCTGGCGTAAGCTTCACCTTGGCATTAACAGCAAGGGATTCATTGTTTCTCGGATAATGACAAGTCATTTAACAGATGATCGATCCTGCTTAGACGCTCACCTTAAGCAGGCTGATGTAACAAAAGTAAAAGAGCTTATTGCTGATGCGGGCTACGATGGTCAAAATGTTTACAGCCAACTGGCATCAGTCAACATTAAACCCATTATTCCTCCAGCTCGAGGATCTCCTTCACTGTCAAAAGAGCACTGCTCTGTTAGACAAAAGGGTATTAATTACATTGATAAAAAGGGACTATACGCCTGGCAAACAAAAAATGATTATGGCAGGAGAACAAAAGTAGAAAATACGATATACCGCTATAAAGAGATGATCGGTCGTAAGCTTAATGCCAGGCTATGGGATAACCAAGATGCCGAATTACATCTTGGGTGTTTCATTTTGAACACTTTTACTAATCTTGGCATGCCGGAATCAGTTAAAATCTAATAATTTTGGGAAAAAGGGAGAGTTTGTTCTTGCTTCCCATTTACGCAACAACGCACTTTTTAGCAGCAGCGTCGGGTGATGACGGTACTAATAACAGCGGTAATGGGGGAACAAGTCCTGCTCTCGCTTTTTATAACATACGACGGTTAAATGAAATATTTTCCAACGATGAGGAAATAAAAAAAAGTATGTCAAAAAAATTGCTGGTAGATTTTAAGGCGATTTACAAAAAATGTTCAACGCCAGCTCTGGATGAACATAAGCTTAACAAGCATTTTAATAGCATCAAGGACGCAATTATTGATCAATCACGATCTTTAAAGTCTTCAAAATCTCATTCATAAACTGATTCCCATGCTTTAATAAGCATGGGGGAATTACCCTTTCTTTTAATCTTGATACTCGACTATAACGCAGTATGTTGATGTTTATCACTTCCTTCTTTAGGGAAGCTTATAGGGTTAACCATAAGCCTATATAATCAAGCTGAAGTTGAAAAACTTTTTATGATTAACTTCGACTCTCACTGGAATTTATCCTTTACTAAACAAGCAAGAAATACATTAACCGGAGGAACTTAAAATGGATACTAATACTATCAAGGGAAATTTAATGAATATAAAAGGGGCAATTCAAAAAAAATGGGGTCAAATTACAGACCAAGATTTTGAAGCTATGAAAGGCGAAAAGGATAAAATTGTAGGATTTGTCCAAGAAAAATATGGCGAAGCCAAAGAATCGATTGAAGAAACTTTGCGTAGCCTTATGGACAAGGTTAAAGAAAAAAAGGATGAGTTTATGGATGATGAAGACGATTCGGATGATGATTTTGAAGAAAATAACGGCTAAATAAATTTCAGAGTTTATAAAAGGTAAAGATATTGAAATTTTGCGGAAAGAAGGAGGGATTAAGTGCCATATACTAAGGTATCAGAACTCCCGGATTCTGTTAAAGCTCATTTGCCAACACATGCACAGGAAATTTATAAAAGTGCCTTTAACAACGCCTGGGAAGAGTATAAATCTTCGCAAGATCGAAGGGATGATAGTTCACGCGAAGAGGTTGCCCATAAGGTTGCGTGGGCTGCGGTTAAGAAAAAGTATAAAAAGCAAGGCGATAAGTGGGTGGTTAAGTAAGATAACTTAGGTGTAGCATTATTGCTTTGATTGTGGGGAAATAAAATAGGCTGAAAGTTGAGGGTAGTGGTCTTACCCTTTAATCCTTAGCCATCTTCTTCCCCGCTGTTCTTCCTTCAATAGAGCCGTAACAACCATTAAAAATCTGATCAAATCTGGGAGTTAAAATTCCGTCATCTTCACATTGGTTAGGTATAGTTTTGTAAAATTTAAAAAATTATTTTATCGAGGATGGAGTATCTGATGCAGCTGCGGAGCCAGTTTGTTTTTATCTGATTTATATAAATTTTATTTGATTTTTTAGATAAATAATACTATTTTTTGTAAAATTAACTTCTTACAAAACTATCCTATGAAAAGCATAAACACTGTAGTAGGTAAAACCCTGCTGACCATAACCATTTTATCCAATTTCAGCTTAATACACGGCGCTGATTGCCATGGCGTCGTGGTATCTTCATATTCCCTTTTATGTGATGAAGATCGATCGTTTTTATATAGTAGTGATGATAACTATAAACCAGATGATAGTTATGAGCATAACTGGATGTCTATGGATTTGCCTGTGATAGAGGACTTTTCAGGTAATCCATGTTCCTTAGATGCATGGGGAATAAGTGATAAATCAGATGACGGTTGTGAGGAGAAGGGCTTATCTGAAGATTGGATGACTACAGGCTACACTTCAGGCCAAAAAAGTCTGGTAGATTTATCCTTAGAAAGTAACAAATCAGATGATGATCATAAGGAGAGTAAGATCGCTGAAGCATTGATACAGATGAGTCATTTGAAAGGAGATGAAAGTCCACTAAATTCCTCTTTAGAAAGTTGCAACTCACAGGATGAATGGGATGAAGAAGTACTGTTTGAAGGAAAAAGTCACCAAAATAGCTGTTTAATTGAGGAAAATTCAATAATTTCACCACAAGTTGATAACAATAATAAATGGTATTTTGAATTAATTACTACAAAATTAAATTATAGTTATGGAGATAAGATAAACTTTGACCATTTGAAGAATCACTACTCTTCAGGTGATCTACTTTCAGAAAGGGATGACACAGAGTATTTTTTTATTTAGGATATCATTGCGCACAGAATACCATATCCTATTCGAACCTCGGAGGAGTTGCCCTGCAGGTAGTTAGCTGGCAAGGAAATAGATTAGACTTTGAAACTCACTCCTGGCGTAGAGAGGTCATACTTCCCTTCTTTAAATATGGTACAAATAAAAACGGGATATTAACTTTAAAAAAAATATGTTCCCACTTGATATCACTATAAGTCATATGGATTCCCGCCAACACCGCTATACTATATGTGATGCTATATATAATGACTCCAAAAAAACGCCAATAAATTGGTTAAGAAAGTGGAAGAAAAGTTGTAACTTTCTTCTCCAAAAGGGAGACTTATTTGATGAAAAAGGGAATCAAAAAATCTCAGCAATAATAGTTTCATGTGATCAGCCAGCCTCACCGGCTACTGCTTTATCATTAGGCAATAGATTAAAAAATGATTAAATTTAGGGTAAAGTAAGCTGTATATTTCTTCAACATCCATTAAAATAAGACAATAGAGGAGTTTTATGAAAATGAAAATATTAACAGTATTTTTAGTTTTGAGTATTATCAATCCAGTGCATGGGGGAGATGATCGTACCTTACAATTTTCATTCGATTTAGAAGATGAGTTTATGCCGCACAAAATAAATTCAGACATCCTATCTAACTTAGGGGTTTCTTTTTCGCAACCAGAAGAAAGCAATTCATTAGGAGGTGATGAAGTGTATTTAAATAATCTCCTTTCAAGCATAAATAAAAAATTTATATATGATGTACCAAAAAACTAAGCGTTTTTTGTTTTTAGAGAGATTTTATAGCTAATAATTGAAATTGTAGAAGGGGGGATATTCCCCCTTAATGATAATACCTTGCCTATCCTTCTATCTCTTATTTTTTTAACTTGAAACCGATGCTTCTCTTTGTTGTTTTTCGGTAAAGATGGTCCGGGCTAATGTATCTAAAGCGATACCAAGGACAATATCTATATCTGTGTTTTCAATAGTCATACCAGGGCCTACCGAATCAATTTGAATATTATTCTCGAGACCAGCCTTTTTGATGGCAAGTTTTACCACGCTTTCTTGATAGTTAATATAAGGGTTAGACGATACCATTAGCAGGTTTCCTTTAACGTGGTCGGTTTTAAGCCACATTTGGATGCAATCCTGCGTTTGAGCGCGACTATTTCCAGGGTTTTTCTGCGCATCTGTAAAATGAGGTTGCAAGTCCCGTAAGGCGGCAGGAAGCTTTAATTGAAACCAAATAAACTTTGCTGCTTCTCTTTCATCAGTCGGAAGATGGTCCGGTCTTTGCCAGTTTGGATCTTTTTCATAGGGAGAGGGATTCAATAAAACATCAGGAGTTTCTGATTGGAATAAAGCTCTTTCGCCGACTAAGAAAATAATTTTAGTATTAACGCTAAGCTTAATTTTCTTATCCTCGATTAATTTTACTAAAAACATCAAGCGTTCACGCATTGCCGGAACAGTGGCTCCTTGGATCACAATATAATCAGGATCTTTTTTCTTGGGATAAAGTGGATCAATCCCTCCTAATTTTCTAAAGCTTTCTATAAGCTTTTGTTTTTGTCCAAGCGACAACATAGCGCAAAGTTTCTTATAATGCTGAATTGCCCTGTCTTCGTATCGTTCTGATCCGTGTGGACGAAGGAAGGTTTTATGAGCAAAAGTATTTAAATGGGCAATATCATAGGAATTACTGTCAGAAGGAGTATAATTAAAAAAACTTGCTATATTTAAAACTTCTGGAAGAATAGCGCCTTTTTTATCTGTCACACTAGCTTGTGCCTCGCAGAGGCCACCCATAAAAATTAAAGCCGATAAGTATTTTTTTATCACAATGCTAATCCCTTAATATTATTAAGATTTATATCAATTCTCAGATAATTTTCTAACACTTCTAACAATTTATGGATTTTCTTTCAGCGGAAATAATCTATTATTTCTCACCTCTTTATAGTTTAACTTAAAAGAAATAGACTTATTTTCATGAAAAAACCTCATAGCATAAAAATTTTATTAAAAATAAATGTTTTTAAAGTTTATTTTATTCAAATTTTACAAAAAATCTCTAAAATAGAAAAAATTATGATATAAGAATTTTTAACGTTAATTGTACAATGGATAATGGCCTATGAATTTTAAGTTTTTTTCTATAATCCTTCTTATTTCTACACCAGTCTTAAGCATGGAAGGGGAGGTTCTCAACAGGGGAGTAAAGCGGCCTTTCTTAAGCATGGAAGGGGAGGTTCCTAAAATGGAAAGAAATCTACTTCTTTTAAGGAAGGAAGTTAAGGCGAAGGGGCGGAGAAAAAAAATGGACCTAAGTTGTTATGAGTCTTTAATAGATTTTCAGTCTGCACCTATTTCTCAAGAATCAGTCCACCCGCGTCAATCGGGCAACGTTCCTTTAAAAGTTAAAAATATATCGTCGACAAAACAGTTGAAAAATTTACTCGAGCTTTCAAAAAATGGGCAAGGTTTAACACATCAGAAAATCCAAAAAGCTGTACAGCTTATGAGTGATATCTATATAAGTTTACAAAATAAAAGCTATGACGGAAGTTTAAAAGAATATGAAAATTTTTTAGTGTGGGGAGAACAGCTGCTCGATGCTATAATGAAGCATCCCCTTAAAGCAATATATTCTAAAGAATATGTCAGTTTAATAAAATATTTGACTGATATTGGTAATACAGTCTACAAAACTTCAAATGAGAAAAAGAGATTGTTAGTTAATTATGATTCTTTTCATACTCAAATGAAGGAATTAATTAAGCATCGTTTATTAACTTGCAACGAACAAATTTCCTATCACCGTACATATATTAGAATTTTAAACGCTATCCTAACGGTGACGGACGATCCTTTGGAACAGAAAAAATTATTGTACAGTATTATTGATAGAAATCAAGAATTATTGCTAGTAAAGAAGACTATTGAAGATTGCAATGATATTACTTTCTTGTTTAATAATTATGGTCGTCTTTACGCCTTAGAAGCTGATAATAAATCTAAGTTTACCCTATTAGAGGATGCCTTGGCATGGTGTGGAAAGTTAAGGAAAGACTATAAAATGAGGAGTGAATTACGACAATTTATAAGAACACAGGCCATGCAGTATCAAGAGTGGAAAAAGGATGTTAAAGAAGTACTCTCTCTTGGCTTTACTCCCGCGTCATCCTGGGAAATGTGGACTATATTGCCCTTCTCTTATACGCTTGAGGCGGTCAGCAATAGAGAAACCGTTCTTTTACCTGATTTTAAACCGGCTCTCGATCGTCAAATGCTGGAGAGCTTTAAATTATCCTTATAAAAAATGAATAAGTTATTGATGGCCTTAACCCTGTTTATAGGCAAAAGGAGCTTAACATCAGTGTTTTCTTTTCTTACTCTCTTTTAATTCCTACCAATGACGGTGATGATGGTGGCGAGGGTGATTATAATATCCCCCACCTGGTACCACAATAACTGGTGCTGACCGTTCTACAATAACGGGTCGTCGATCAACAATAATTGGTTCTGATCGTTCTATAATAACCGGCCGGCGGTCTTCTTTAATAATGACCCGGGTAACTTTTTCTTTTAAAGTAAAGGAGCCAAATTTTTGCTTACCAATACGGCGTGTATACTTACATACCTCAACGGGTTTTTTCTGCGTTCTTTGCACTTTTACTTTTGGTTTTAAAGGTGATTCAATGGCGAAGTTGGGGATATCTCTTTTTTCGATTGTATAAGAGGTTCCGTCAACAACAATTTCTGATTTGCCATTATTAAGGGTTTCGCGGAAAATTTCTGGATCTAAAAGAGGGCAAGAGGCGTTGGCGGTTCCTACAAATAAGACTAATGCAACCGTGTACCTAATCATTTCTTCCTCCACCTTTCTATTATGCACCACTCAATCAGGGGCACAGAATCCTACGTCAAAATATGATTTCTAACTAACAATAATGATAAACATAATTTCTGAATAAAATGTTAAGAGCACTTAATTTTTTGTATTAAGGCAAGTTATTAGAAATATTCGCCAATATTAAGGGTTTATAAATAAAATTTATTTATCATTGAGTCATAATGGTATGGCTAATTTTTGGTTATATGGAGAAGGATCCATGAGACAATTTCTTTTTTTAACAGTATGTTTTTTAAATTCTTTTTGTCAATCGAGTAATGCTGAGATGGCACCCCAATCCCCAAGATCCCGGTCTAATACAATAACACTGGGGGGAATTAATAAAACCCCCCTTATACCAAAATCTCGGGAGAGTGTCAGTTTAAAACAAGGTCAACCTATACCGAAAAATGATCACCCGAGTGTCGCTTCCTCTTCTTTGGATAGTAATAGGCGAAGTGTTCGATCATCCTCTCAAGTATTGTTATCGCAGGCCTCTCAGCAAGCTTTGATCCCAGCGCCAGTGGATGAGTCGCGATTTATCCCGAATGGTCCCACGATCGTAAAAAGTTGTGATGATACGATTGTTTTATTTAAAGGAGGGGTTCCTGCCAATATCCTAAATACAATGACAAGTAAAGGGCGAGAGAGAGAATGTTTGCAAGCAACTGGCGCCCAAGAAGGGATAGTTTTAGGGAAAAAAACAGAAGTCCTGGGACAACTCAACCAAGGAATTACGTTTTGGCGAACTAAATTAGAGTCACAGCTTAAGGAGGTGTCCGATTTGGATAAAGACATGCTTGATTCTGTTACGCATTATGTGATGTCTATGCAATCCAATCAAATAACGAATCGCAGTGATTTTTATCCCCGAGTCGATCCTCATCTAATTCAATTAATGTTTACCCTAAGTTACTTAACTTACTATAATAAGTCAGATTCTAAAAATACGCCCAACTATGTATCAACGGCGTATAAACAAGAATTAGCAAAACTTGATGCTGAAATTAACTCCTTAAGCGGAAAGTTGCAAAAAATTAAACAATTTGAAGCTAGTTTAGCCTCTACCTTTGGGGCAGACACTATTAAGTTTATTGAGCAACGTCGTCTGGAAAGCCAAGAAGAAAGTGATTTAAAGCGCCAGGATGCGTCCATAAACACAGGAAGATATGACCAAAATTTTGGTTTTCAGGTTGACACTAATTCTGGTCAAAATTCTTTTGGTCAACAGCACGGTGGCGGATCATACGGAGCCGGCCAATCGCATGGAAGAGATCAGGGGCGTTCAGGTAAAGTACAAGCAGAAACGAATAATCTGCAGGTGCAGAATTTTGCCCCACAACTTGTGCGGGAAAAAGCCAGAACTTTCAATTCAATATTTAATGATCCAGAGGCTCGGATAGCCGACATCAATAATGTGACTTTAGAGGATATTGAGGGACGGTTGGATCGCATTGCGCGTAAGACGACCCATGCTCTGTTGGATGCAAAGCGATCCTTTCAGATTATATCTGACCCGAGGGTAGGGGAATTCTGGGTAAAGGTTGATAGTACCTTTAATCGATTCCTCGAAGGGTTTAAGCCTGTCGATGTTTTCTATCGTAATATGACACCGTACAAGACGCCGAATCTGGTGCGACGCTTAGTAACCTCCAAGGCAAATAGCCAGGCCGATCTTGGTAATAAAGAGGTATCAGGGGTTATGCTCTACCGAGAGGGTAGTCCGGCTCAGTCTCAGAAAATTGATCAATTAATTCTTGCTTTCTCAGGATCAAATTCGCAGGAAGATTGGAAACACAATTTTGATGGTTTAAAAAACCAAGGCCAGGCAAAACATTCGTTAGCCATAGGATTCCGCGTTCACCAGGGCATCATGAATTCGCTTTCGGAAAGTCTGAGCTATAATGGAACAAACCTAAAACGATGGTTTGATAATTATGTGAAAGAAAATGGTCAGGCACATTTAGGAAAAGGGCAAAAACCAACGCTTCGTATTGCTGTGACCGGGCATAGCTTGGGAGGAGCCTTAGCAATGCTTATGGCTTTGGATATTAAGCAAAATATTGCCCCTCACTACCAAGATAAGATCAATATTGAGGTGGTGGTTTATACCTTTGGAGCACCACCAATTTTTGATAAAAATTTTGCTCAAAAAGCTGAAGATTTGCTTGGAAAAGGTAATGTTATTCGTGTATGGAATGTGGGCGATCCGGTGGCCAGCTTAAGCGTTATTAAGAAAACAGAGGAAGTTTTTAAAAGGTCAGCTTTGATGGCGTTATTAGGATATGCCCATATTGGAACCAGTATTCCTTTAGCTGATAATGAAGGGATGGCTTCTCTCTTTAATAAGTTGAGTCCGTGGACAAATCATAGTTCTAATCGTTACAGTAACTTAATTGAAACAAACTGGAAGGGACTTCTGAACCGCAGGGCTCAGGAAATTTTCCACTATATGCAATCTCATAATCTGTTAAAGGGAGAAGTTTTAAAGAGCACCCTTGAGGATATGAATACTTTCTTACGCAGTAATACAAGTGGCACGATGCTTTTAGCGGCGCCTATTGTCAATGATGTGATGACAGCGCTGACAACAAAAACTCAAACAGCGCCCGTTCAAAAAACGGTACAAAATTATAATGCTGTAACTGAGTCAAAATTTAGTCAAGGGGTAAGCCAACAGCCAAAATTAGCAAAAGCAGAGACAAAAAATTTAAGCTATACGCATACCTTTAGGACCGGTCAGACAGTTCCAATGAAAATTGACCGCGGTACTTCTTGTGATCTTAAGAGTATTGTTAAGCAAACAAAGATTAACACTAAAGCGTTTGATTCAAATGATTTAAATGAGTTGGCTTGCGGTTGCTGTTTATCTAAGAATTATTTTATCAGTATGGATGCTACATTTGTTTCAAAGCTGCGGTCTGTCTTTGGTAAAAAAATCAGTACCGTTCAAGAAGTGTATAAACACTGTTCTAAATATTGTTCACCTTTAACGGGTACTGTATTTACTGATAAAGTACAGGCAAATGTGGATGAAATAGGTGCCTTAATGGATCGACTGGGATTGGGTGCCATGTGGCAGCAGAAAAAGCTGCAGTAAGCTTTTAAATAAGAGGGAGAAGGATTTTCTCCCTCTCAAAATATTGAGCACCGGTCCTTCTAGAAGACCTCTCCTTTAAAGACAATAGTTGCAGGCCCGGCCATCCAGATGCCTTGTTCTGTGGGTGTGACAAGTAAATCGCCGCCTTGCTGGGAGACGAGCATTGAGTCCGAGATTAATCCCTTTGCATAAGCCAGGCCAGTGGTGGCGCATGCTGCTGTACCGCAAGCCCCAGTATACCCGGAACCGCGTTCCCATGTCTTAAGTAAAATTCTTTCGGCTTGGAGTTGGGCAACAGAAACATTAACCCGCTTTGGAAAGGTGGGGTGATTTTCTAGTAAGGGGCCCATGGCGACTATATCAATCCGCTCAATGTCCTCTACAAAAGCAATTAAATGTGGGTTACCAACGTCAACGCCGTTCCATGCTCCTACCTGATTCGATAGGATGAGCGCTTCGACGTCAGAAATTAACGCATGGCCCATATTAATGACGGCCATCCCATTACTATAGATACAATTAAGGTGTCGTGTTTTAGTCCGTAAAGTGATTTTGGGAAGGGCGAGAAAGGTCACTAAGGCTCTGCTGCCATTCCCACAGGCTTCGGCTTCAGTTCCATCAGCATTAAAGAATTGAACATCCATCACCGTTTTATCTTGGCTCCGTTGGAAGAAAATGACCTGATCACATCCAATGCCAAGACGTCGATGGGCAATGTGCTGAATTTTTTCTAAGCCAAGTGGGTTGCCTTCAATAATGACAAAGTCATTGCTAAGTGCCTGGGCTTTAATAAAAGAAATAGTAGCCATGAAATTATCTCAAGCAAGAGGTGGTGCTGAAGACAGGAGTCGAACCTGCGACCTACTGATTACGAATCAGTTGATATCTTAATCTCTTAATTTCAGCCGCTCCCTAATAAATCTTTAACTTTCCTGGGCTTATATAGATTTTTCATCTTATATCCATCTCTATCTGTTTCTGCCAAAATTGATCCAATTTACTGCACATTGGTGACAATTTGGTGACAACTTTTTCCATATGGAGTAATCCTATGAAAAAAGGAGAGCTCATGTCAAGAATCACCAAACGATTCATAGAAAGTATAGCACCAGCTTCCGAAAAGAGGTTAATATTTTGGGATGCAGATCTAAAAGGATTTGGTGTGGTCGTGCTTCCTAGCTGAAGGAGAACATATGTTGTTCAATACCGCAATGTAGATCGAGTGAAAAAGCGATTAAAACTTGGTATCCATGGTCAAATTACTGCTGAGCTTGCTCGGGAACTTGCAAAGAAAAAACTTGCTGCTGTAACCCATGGTGAAGACCCTGCAAAAGAAAAAAAACAAATCCAAAATCTACCATCAATAAAAGATCTTGCGCAGGACTATCTTGAAAGACATGCCCATAAAAAACGCTCTAAAAGTATTCAAGAAGATGGAAAGCTATTAAAAAATATTATTTTACCAGCATTAGGGGTGGCTAAAGTTGCCCATGTTACTCGTCGAGATATTGAAACGCTACATTTGAAGTATGAAAAGACCCCATATCAAGCAAATCGTGCTTTAGCCCTTCTCTCAAAAATGTTTTCTTTGGCCGTCTTATGGGGGTGGCGTGAAAATAATCCAACAAAGGGAATTCAGAAATACCCAGAAGAAAGGCGAGATAGATGGCTCAATGATGAGGAAATGGACCGACTATGGCAGAGTCTTGATCAGTATCCCAATCATTTAACGGCCTATGTCTTTAAATTTCTACTTCTAACTGGTGCACGTAAAGGTGAAGTTCTAAACGCCACTTGGGATCAATTTGACTTAGGGAAAGGCATTTGGACTAAGCCGTCTCATTTGACTAAACAGAAAAAGAAAGAGTATTTGCCTCTTTCAGAAAAGGCTTTGAGCGTGTTAGACGAAATTCAGAAATTTAAAGCTCCAGATTCTCCATATCTTTTTTCTGGACGAGTAGCAGGAGAGCCCCTAAAAGAAGTGAAAACATTTTGGAAAAACATCATCAAAAAGGCTGAATTAGAAAATGTTCGTATCCATGATTTACGTCATACTCATGCCGCACATCTGGTTTCTAGTGGATTAAGTTTAAGTATCGTTGGAAATCTATTAGGGCATACACAGGCTATTACAATGCAGAGATATGCACATTTAGCTGATGAGCCATTACGCCAAGCAGCAGAGTTGTTTGGTAGTAAAATTACTAAAACATCCAAGAAAAAGATTTAAATAATTAATATTGTCTGAGGTATAATTATGATAAAGAGCAAATGATAAACTCAAACGGCGTTGTCACATTAAGTTTAAAGCTTTATAATATGGTCTCATTTGATAAAACATAGGGGAGCCTTTAATTGTACAAAAGACATCGTTTCCCTTCTTCTTTAATTCAATCAGTTGTCTTCCTTTATCATCGCTATGCTCTTAGTCTAAGAGAAGTTGAAGAACTTATGCTTATTCGAGGAATTGATGTAAGCTATGAAACAATACGGAGATGGAGCTTAAAGTTTGGTCCTACTTATAAAAAGGCTTTAAGGTCTTATCAGTCCCCCGCAAGTGATAAATGGCATTTAGATGAAGTATGCTTGAAGATTCAGGATAAGTATTATTGGTTATGGCGTGCTTTAGATGATCAAGACCAAGAAATAGATATCCTTTTACAACCTAGAAGAAATGCTAAAGCAGCTAAACGGTTCTTTCTTAAACTTCTTGGTAAAGAAGGCTTTATTCCAAGAGTTATTATCACAGATAAATTAGCCAGTTATAAAGCCGTGCTCCGAAAGCTTGGGTTATTTCCTGATCATAGAAAGCATAAATCTTTAAATAACCGTATGGAAGGATCTCACCAACATGTGCGTAAGCAAGAAAGAATAAAGCGAAGATTTAGAAATCCTATTCATTGTCAGAAGTTTTTGTCTTTATCCTTAACCCTTAGAACTTGTTTTGGAAGAATTCCTCATAAACTGAAAGCTTCAGCTAAAAGAGTTCATAAGCATCAGGCCTTAAGTATTTGGCATCAATCTACTCAAACACAGGATAATTTTGTCTAAAGTTCCTCATAATCAGGAAAATATACTCCTCTTGAGTTAATGTGACAACGCCTTAGTAGCTTAGCAGAGCAAATAAAAGGAGCCCTGCAGTGAAGAAAATTTATGAAAGTGATTTAAGTGATCAAGAGTGGTCTATAATCTCTCCGATGATTCCTCCCAGTAGACCAGGCGGCCGCCCAAGACGAGTTAATGTCCGTCATACCCTCAATGCAATTTTCTACTTGTTAAAGACAGGTTGCCAATGGCGGATGCTTCCCAAAGACTTTCCCCCTTGGGGCACTGTTCACTATTATTTTCGTCGATGGAGATTAGAAGGGGTGTGGTTCAAAATCCATGAAGAATTACGGTCAACTGTTCGTAAAAACTCCCAAAAACATGAGCATTCAACAATTGGGATTATGGATTCTCAAAGCGTAAAAACCACAGAAAAAAGGGGCTATACGGATATGATGGTGGTAAAAAGGTAAAGGGACGCAAGCGCCATATTCTTATAGACACTTTAGGGTTTATTCTTTCCTTAATAGTAAAGTAGTTTAGATAGTTACTATGACTCTGAGAAATTATCTTCATCATCTTTTTCTTCCCCTGTATAACTATCTTTATTGAGCAGCGCTTCCTTATTACCATTCTTAGATTGTTCTAAGAAGACTTTTATATCACTCAATTGATCAATCGGATGCTCATAAGTAAAGGTTTCTCCGGCCTCAGTAAAGTCAACAAAGTAATTCGTTAAAACAACTGTTTTCTTTTGAACTTTATCCGTACCAAATAGCATATTCAGCCCAATATCAGCAGCTTCTAAAACCTGATCTAATCGATAATAGCTTACCGTCCATTTTGTAAGGTTTGAGAGCACACCATCACGATAAATGGCCCCAAAAATCTCAGGTGGATTCAGACCAGCATGACCAGAGAGAACATTAAATTTAACTTGAATTGGAAACTCATTCCATGAAAACATTAAGTTAGAACGCGTAGAAGCTAAGATGTCTGCAGAGATAAGAGGTGTCTTTTTATCTTCCACAGTGGGAAAATTTGTTCTCTCTTCGGTAGTCATATACTGCCCGTGAACGGCATTACTCTCAACTAAAGCAGGTAAGATAGCTCCTGAAAACACCGTTTTTGGCCTTTCGCTTTCTTTTCTCTGATCTCTATCAGCAGCAATCAAAAGGTATAAAGCATCGCTGTTACCAATAATTTCTGTTGACGTTTTTAAACTAAGATTTCGACCTTGGGCAGTTGTTAGCATAACATGAATCCCATCAAAATTATCAAATTGAACAACATCTTCTTCACAAAAGGCACCAAAATGATGCCCATACGCTATATCAAAACCGATTAACCGAGAATTAGGATAGGCTTCGAGCATCTGACAATAGACATCAACTTTCACAGAATCACCAAATTTATATAACATATAGGTTGGCAGATCATGAATGGTTCGCAATTTATTAACATCGGTAAGCCCCTGCCGCTGCGCCACTGCTTTCCATAAAATTGGTTCATTTCCTATCTGTCTAAAACGCTTAGAACTTTGTTGAACATTTCTAAGATTTCTCTCATCCAAATGACTAAAAATATAAGTCCACAGCTCTTCTGGGATCTGCATCGTTAAATCTTCTTCAGTGTCAGTCTTATCTTCAAGTGCAGGAAGAAGAGAATCACTTTTCTCTGTTTCTTCTAAGCGAGGACTTTTATGCTTTGGCTCGCCTTCCGCCTTTTGGGATTGATCACCTTCTATCTCTTCAAGCGATCGTTTGCGAGTCTCTTTCCCGCCAATATCAGGCATTTCCATAGCCATAAGATTCGAAAAACTGGATAGCAACAGAAACATCGCTAATTTTTTTACATTCATCTAAATTCCTTTTGTTAATTTAATTGATCGCTAAGCATTTGTAATGCACAAACACCTTTATTAAGGTAGATATGGAAGTTTAAGAAAAAATTTCAAGCTAATATGTAACTGCTAGTGAGAGCAGAAGCAATAAAACCCTATGAACTGTTGTATTCAAGGTATTTCCGCTAAGCTGCTTGTTTTTTTACTCAATACCCTTATAATTTATTTAAAAGGCTAAAACCTGTCGCGGAGGATTGAATGGCCCAACTTCTGGTAAATAATGCCATTATGATGTGTAGTTTTGGAAGTGCACCCTGTAATTTGGTGGTTTTAGACCCAACAGTTCAAGGGGGCAATAACCCCATGGCCAATATTATGGATTATGTTTTTCCAACCAATATCTCAGGCTTTAAAATGTGCACAAGCCCTGGCAACCCATCAGTAGCAGCCAAATTTGGTGCACCATCCCCTTGCTCGCCAGTCATCTCAGCCCCCTGGGCACCCGGCATCCCTGATGTTCTTGTTCGCAATATGCCGGCTGTCGACAATACCTGCATGTTAAACTGTGGGTTTGGAGGGGTGATTAATGTGAATTTTGCCGGTCAAGTCAATGATATGGCCACCTAAACTCTTATTAATGCTGTGGAGGTTATATACTCCAATTAAGCTGAACCATCGCTTGGTGATTACGTTGAGTGGGACCAAGCTCACCTTCATAAATGAGTGTTGCAGAGATCTTTTCATTTAGAAGAGCCGTTGCTCCGACACTTGGATTTACTAAGAGACGATGTTTATTCTTCGCCACCACCGTAAATTGTCCACCTTGACCGGCCAGGCTCGCGGTAATCTTTCGCTTTTTATTGAAGGTCGGCTGATAGATGGCCCCTACTTTAGCAAAGCTGTAGATAGAGGTATTCTCATTCCAATTCCATAATTTAGCCAATTGGAGGCCCGCCTTCCCTTGAGCAACGGTACTATGATAGGCTTGAATGGTAAGGTTCTGAAGTCCCGCCCCTTTTTCTGTATATTTGTTTTCATGCAGATACAAAGTACTCCCACTGATATAAGGCGTCAACGTTGTTGCATTTGTCCACGCGATATCGCGCCCGATTTCGAGTACGCCACTAATGTGATGGCCATCGTGTTTTTGATGTGCAACAGCGGAAATGACAGTCATGCTACGGTTACTTTTAAAACGGTGATGACCATAAGAAAGAGTACCATGAATATAGATCGGCTTTGTAGTCCACAATCCATATATCCCAAAGCGTGATGAATTAATGCTGCCCTTATCCCCATTAACTTTCATCTTATAGATGTTATGGACATAACTGGTGGTGACACCCACCTTAAAGTGAGGTGTTACAGCGCGATCTACACCAACGCTGGTACTATAGCTGTTACCGTCTAGGCCGCCTACAGAAATTCCTGCAGGATCAACCGTATTATCTTGACTAAAGCGCTCCCCGGATCCTTGGATCCAAAATGTAACCTTATCCAAAGTAACCCGCGTAAAAGCAGGCAGGTGCTTGGGATCGGCACCTGGCACAATAGCATAAGCTGTTGTTCTATCGTACAATTTAGAAGCAAATCGTTGATTAAAATTCTGCTTAAAAGAAACTAAATTAGCCCTTAGATTGGTGAGGGTCGCCGCTGCTTGTCCGGCGGCATCGACCAATCGATCCATACTTGCCCAAGCAAAGGCATTGTTCAGATGATTTATTTCAGCGGTGCTGACCATCGCGGAAGTTTGAGCATTCGTCGCAGGGCTAAGCTCGTGTATTGCTTTCTTTAGATGAGTTTGATCTAGGTTATTAAGCATATTTGTCAAGGATTCTGGTGCATACTTGACAAGGTATTGTGCAACTGCGCCAGGATTGCCAGCATTCCAAAAAGTCGATAGAGGGTTAGGGCTAATGGTGAGGCGAACATTGCCACCAACACCATAAGTATATGCCATTTTATATTTTATAGAGGTGCCGGTTGTTGTAACTGAAGCAAATGTTGTGCCATTGGGAATAGAACCTTGGAGAAGTGTATAAACAGTCCCCACCGCATAAGATCCGGTAGCCGCATCAATGATTAGATTGGCATTAGAAATATTAATATCAGTTGCTCCAGCGACAGTGAGATATTCAGAAGAACCGCCACTAGCAATTTTAGCTCCATAAGCAGCCCCTGAATTAAATGTTATTGACTTTACTGTTCCTGCTCCACTTAAGGTGGCGCCTGCATTAACGGTGACATCCGAACTCTCAAGAGAATCTGCAACCGCTAACTCCCCCGCGGCAATTGTCGTGGTTCCCAAGAAGGTGTTGTTAAAGCCGCTCAGAGTCAGTTTTTCATTTCCTTGTTTTATAAGCAGACCATTACCCGAAATTATATCTCTATATTCATAGGAAGATGGTGGATCAAAAACTATACTCCCCCATTATTAATTATATCGCCAGGGAGAGCGCCTGTCGTGGTAAAGGTACCGTTGTTAGTTATTATGCCAGAACCGGTTACCATACCTGCACTGTTCCAGATACCTTTAATAGTTATATTGCCGTCGTTATTTATTATACTACCGTTCACACTGTTAAAAGTGAGATTTAGCCCGCACTCCAGAAGCGTACCCGCATTATTAATCAATGTTCCTTCCAGGAGAAAATTAAGGCCACTTATTTTTAAAGTGTTGTTATTAATCAGTGTAGCACCACTGGGTACGTTTGCGGACCCGTACTCTTTCTTCTACACCATTAACCGTATAGGTGTCGCCGCTATTGACCTCTAACTGCATCGTCCTTCCTATTGAGAAGGAAGAGACAAGAAATATTATGATTAATGCATAGAAATAATGAAGGCTCTTATTCGTAGAAAATATAGGTAGCAAGCAAGACTTAAAAGAAGGTAGCTCAGTTTGAATGCGCAGGGTTAGATTACCTTGATTTTTCATCTATAATCCTCAGGAGCAAGCAATAAGCATATATTTTTATGGTATCTTCACTATCCACAGAACGGAAAGCCTATTTATATTGGTTAACAATTACTAAACAAACATTTAATCTACAGAATTATGAGTTAGAAGCTATAAAGGGGATACATACTAGATTTTTCTAGTTTATAAAAAACACATAATTTGCTAAAAAAAAATACGGATAATATACTCTTAAAAATTAGAGTAATTTTCTGCAGCTGTTTCTTACCAACAGTACTTTTACTTATTTGAAAACAATAAAAATCAAGAATTACTCGAAAGTAGATAAAATGAAAACCTGCAATCTTTCCATGGAAAAAATTTCCTTTGAAAAGCATTTAGAAAACCTTAAATCTTGCCAAAATTGCACCCCCACCCTTCCACTGGGAGCGAATCCCATCGTTCAGCTTTCCCCCCAGGCAAAAATACTCATTATTGGACAAGCGCCTGGCACCAAAGCCCACTATACCAACCGACCTTTTAATGATCCCAGCGGGGATCGCTTACGGTCATGGCTTAACCTGAGCCGCGAACAATTTTACAATGAAAAAGAACTTGCTATTATGCCGATGGGTTTTTGTTATCCCGGCCGTAATCCTAAGGGGGGAGATCTCCCCCCTCCTTCTTGTTGTGCCCCTCTTTGGCATGCAAAAACGCTGGCTTTCCTGCCCAATATTCAGCTTACCCTTCTAATTGGCCAATACTCTCAACGCTACTATTTGGGCACTAAACGTAAGAAAACCCTGACTGAAACAGTAAAATCATGGACAGAATATTTACCCACCTACTTTCCTCTTCCCCATCCAAGCTGGCGCAACAATGAGTGGTATAAAGCCAATAATTGGTTTGAAACAGAAGTTTTACCGGACCTCCATACCAGAGTGCAATCTATTTTAACGTCTTAATTCAAGTCTATTCGGTGGGGTTGCGAATAAGCCCCCTTCCATCCGAATCAATAATTTTTTGTTCGCGTATCTATATATAATTATCAAATCTCCATTCTTCTTAACTTAATATTAACCCCTCTCCTGTAAGGTGCTAATATTACATTTCAATAATTGAGGGGATATTACATGGATATTTTATCTTTTAAATATAGTGGAGCTTTTCTTATAATAAGTTTTTCCTTAATGAGTGCAGGGGATACATCAGAAGCTAATGGAGAAAACCCCACCCTTCCTTTACCTCAACAAGGTTATTCTGCGGCAGACAAAAGAAAGATGCTGCAAAACTTAAAAGGGTTTGGTGAAACAAAAGAAAATAATATGGATCTCAAAAAACAATTGCCCACAGACAAAGTCCCTTTAAGTGCCAGCCTTCCAGCGGATACTTTTGATACTTTTGGAGCGGCTAACTCTCAAGGTCACCACGATACGACTGAGAACACTCAAGTAAACAATACTTTCCCCGCTGATCTTCCTTTACCATTAGGTGAAACTCTAGAAGAGGACCCCTTTTTCCCTTATCAAGACATCACCGGACAATTAAATGATCATCAAGATCCAAATATCCTCGCCATGCCTGAAAACAACAATCCACCCCAGAATTTTCAAAAAGTACATAGCTTTGAGGAAGAACAATTTGATTCTATGAGGACCCAAGAAACTTCTGTGCGCTAAGAGTAAAATGAAAAGCTGAGGGGGAATAGGTTTACCCCCCTTAGTCTTTTAATATACCCCGATAAATGAGAGGATATTACATATTATAATATAGGTGATGTGAATTTAAGGTATAAACCTTTTACTCCCATCCCTCTTCTTTTCGAATAATACTTTCTATTTCATCTGTCGTAAGATGGGTAAGATCTTTATGAATTTCCTTTATCTCCAGACTATTCTTATGAAGCGTATCCATATGCTGATCCAAAAAAGCCCTAAATACTTTGACGAGTTTAGCCGGAGATATAAAATATAGCTTAGAAAAACTTTTATCTTTAAGATTTTTTAAGATATAAGAAGAAATTTCGCGCACAAATATTTCCTTTTGTAACTCATGCCAATCCGTGGTGGGCTCATAAGCATGGTGTTCTGCAGTGCTCCACCCTCTGCCCGGTTTATCTCTCCCATGTTCATGGGTTAATTCATGGGTGTGACTAAAAGATGCTAGGTGTTGTAAAGGTGTAAAACGAGCATCCTTTACAAAGAATTTTGCAGTGGCCCCATCACATACTGCTAGTAAGATCATCCCTAATACCTCCTAGTTTAATTTATCTAAATTTATTTATACTCCTTCTAAAGCGCTATGGTGGACATTAAAATTATTCATTTTTAACCTGCTTGGTTAAGGTTTTGAAAGGTTATGCCTATTACAAAAATTATTCTTAGGGGGGGAATTATGACTAGCTTTAAATCGTATTGATACAATGGGCTTAAGGGAATAGTTATAAAATTGAAGAGGGACCTATTTAAGTCCCCCAACATTTTTTCAATATTTTCTTCTGATTTTAAAGAAGGCACCTCACATAAAGCTTGTCAGGCCCTCTTCATTATAGTGGGTGCAATAATACCGCTCTGCATCGTGCCCTTAATTAATATTAGGCCGCTCAGTCGATCGGTAATAAACAACACCAGGAGTGGTGCTCAGCGTTCCATAACCATTCGGTTCATAAGGGTGCCCTGTTATATCACCTAAGAACTGCTCCATAACACGTAAAATCATAAAACGATTTTCGGCTTTTGCAGGTACATGTCCTTCCTCAGCCATCGTTACAAATTCAACATGATTACCAAGACCCACCATTTGTTTGTATAAAAATTCACTTTGCTGGGGCAAACAATTATTATCTTTGAGGCCTGCCATAAGAAGCATTTTTGTACCAGAACGATGGGTTAAATGGGTGGTTACAGAATTGGCCTTACGAATATCAACGGTATTACCAAACTGAAGAAGAGTATCTTCATTTTGATGGCATGTTTTTCCTGCTTTAATATCTTCCATTTCTTTGACAAGATCAAACGGTCCATTAATAGCAATTGCAACATCAGTATATCCTTTGGTATAGGCAGCCACTGCTGCATAAGCACCAAAACTGTCACCTTTTACAATAGCTTTTGCTCCTAAACCTTTCGTTTTAGCCCAATCAATTGCCATCTTCACATCATCAATCACCTCATACCAGTTTCCATCTGATGCATTTTGATAATTTGCACCGAACCCAGTAGAACCTCGAATATTTAAACGAAGATATGGAAAGCCGCGGCTGGTCCAAAATTGTTGTTCCATATCCTGTTCATTAAATTCCCGATAATGAGGACCACCATGAACATCAATAATAAACCAACTGTTTGAATTAACGTTTTCTGGAACCGTATAATATATAGGCATTTCAAACCGTGCATCTGCTGTTTTCACAATAGCATCTTGCTCTGGCGTTAGCTTCCCTAAGGAGATTTCAGTTTTAATCTCATTCATAAAATAAGTAAGAAAGTTTTTAGAGAGGATCCGTTGGGCAATATCCCGCTGTTGGGGTGTTAAGGCATCAGAATATTTTTCTAAGAGATCAGAAAGCTGCTTTCCTCCTTCTACAATTTTCTTAATATTTAAATCCTTTAAAAATGGATAGATAGCATTCTTTTGTTCCTCATCCCATGAATATAAGGCTTGCAATAATTTACCCTGTGGACCAAGAGGGCCGGTGGAGCGGCAGTGTTCTTTTCTCTTTTCAAAATGCGTTCTATAGAAAAATATACCATCATAAATAGTTGCATCGTAGACATCCGATTTCAGCTCATCCACTTCATCATCGTTTAACAAAGGCCGTTCCATAGGCTTTTTACGCTTTAAGTCCACAACATATGGCACCCGCAATCCATCACCTGCTGTCCGATAAAAAATAAGTAGACCATCTTCTAAAGAGTCGGAGAAAGAATACCTTAAGGAATTAGAGTTTACTGAATAAAGAATATCACCAATTGAAATTGAACCGTCCTGATTTTCATTAACTTTCACAAAATCAAACTGGGGAGGGGCATAAGAAGATTGCGTTGCATATTTAAACTTATAAACGCCCTGTTCATCCGTTGAGGTAATTAAATTTGTTATTTTTGACTGAAAATTTAACACAGTCTGGTCTAAAAATTGCCTTGTTAACAGATTATAATAACGATACCGATTTTGGCCATGATATTCACTTTCCAGTTTATAAAAACTTTCTTGTACAAGCAGCCGTTCCGGATTATTAATTTCTTCAATACTAAAATAGCAAGCTTCGAAATCGGCATTCTCAATTTTAAAATAATCTGAACTGTCCATATCCCAAATTAAACTTTCAGTATTTGTATAGCAACGACGATAATCACGGTTACTATCTTCTATGCCTCCATGCAGCAGCTCTTCAGATGGCTCCCCATATTCCACTTTTACAAAACGTGGTGATATAATTTCTGCATCAAAGAATATTTTCTTATCCATTGTTGGCAATGTAAATGTTGCCCCTGAAGTGACCGAGCCATCTTCATTAAGGTGCATAAATGTTAATGTTTGCTCCTCCTGCTTTAAAAATCAGCCCCCCACTGTTAGGTCAAAAAACGGAGATTCGCCATGTATTTTTGAAAAATCTTTGACCTCATCAGCGCAAATCATACGACTTAATGGTGACTTTAGGTTTGGTGAATTGATTATGGCGGATGAGTCAGTGACTGATTCCGCTGCAAGCAGGGAGAAAGCCCATATTGGAGTAAGAAGAGCTGTTATAGCATAGCCAATACTGAAGGGAGGTAAAAATAATTTAACCATTCAATAAGATACCTTTCTTTTTATCTATTCATATAATTTTAGGATCGGTTACTCCTAAACAGTTTATTCTGCAGCAAAAGGAGAAAACCGATTTTTTTAGGCATCAAAGTCCATTTATGCAGTTTTTAAAGTAAAAACTATTTTCTTCCTTTTGTTTTCGAAGATAAAAATTAAGTTAATATTAGCAGCCGCTTTTAACAAGTAAAAATCTTCAAATTTTATCTCCTACCCGACTATTTATTCCATCTAGAGATTAAGGGAATGTTTTACCTTCTTCTTGTTATCTAAAAATAATGATCACCTCAAGAAGATATTAAGAAATATGGTCATAGAAGACTATATTTCCCCTGTTCGATTGCCTTATAATACTCGCTACAACCGCTGATTTTCAAACTTTTCCTCGTTCCTACCGCCCCTTGGGGTTTTACATGGTTCATTATAAGGTTAATCGTTTCTAGTTCTCTTGCCTTTCGTGTGAAAGGCGCTGAATTGGAACAAGCGCCTACATCACACTTATTTATTTCTAGTACTTCAGCGGGCCGAGCGGTATCCCGACACATGATTGCGATAACGGTTAAAAACAATCCATAAGATAGAAAAAACTTTTTCATTTATTGCCTCCCAAGTGTTTTAAAATAGAAGCTATAATCAATTATTGAAAAGGGCATTAAGCCAAGCAACTGTAACCATATCTAATGGAAGCTCGTTGCTATGGGGATCAAACCACTTCCCATGTTGATTAGCACCTGTCCGTATAAAAGGCCCCGCAACAAAACCAGCTTCCCCTTCTAAAGCATATACTTCAGAGTTTTTATCGGTTAGAGCATAAAACTGGAGACGGGCATCTTGCTTAGTATCGACTCTCAAGTTTCCTGTTCTAATGAAGTAAGCACCCTTATTAAGGGTTGTTTCTATGGTTAACGCTAATTGACGAGTACCGACATCCTTACTTTCCTTCATTTTATTTAAGGCATAATTTAACCATGTCCGCGATCCCTGGCGCCCACTTTTAGGAGCACCTAACCTACTTTTAAATTCCGCTGCAGTAATACTTGCACTCTTCGACATTTTTGATTCATGTAGAATGATTAAATCCTTTCCCTTAATTTTTGTAAAAGCCACCAAATCAATCCCATGCACTTTGTCATATTGAGCAAAATGAGTTTCAATCTTTTTATCGGTCAGTAATTTTTTTACAAAATTTTCTCCACAGCCCCCAATATTTTGATTAAGAGGACAGGCCATACATTGCTGACATCCAGAGGCATTATTTAAAGAAATAACTTCAACGTCATCCAACCTGCCTGCCTCGACCGTGGATAATAAAACCGATATACCTGTCAGTAAGGCATAAGTATAAGAAGTTATTTTGGTGGAAAAAGGCATTTTTTTCTGAATAATCATAAGATTCCCCTTAAGCTGATCTTTTTTTACAATAAATTATTGCTACTCTACCTTTAGAAAAGTTCTCCTCAAGAGAGCCCCCTAGGTTTTCATTAAAGCCCTTCTGTCAATAGGATATGCTTTAATTTTCACACCTTATTCATAAAAAAATTCTTTTCCTCTCGCTTAAATTTGCGTAAGGTAAGCACCTAAGTAAAGATTACGTAAATAAAAAAAGCTGAAAAAAATGTTAAACTTCCTTTTGGGTTTAACTGAATGGTTAAGTAAAATACTTTTTCAGCCCATTTAATTTTAACAGAGTATGTTATTTTCCGAAGATGATAGATAATCAAGAAGGTTTTTTAGACCGGACGTATATAAAACAACTTTATACAATAAATGGTATTAAATTTAGCCAGCGCGAGATAGATATTATTGCCTGTCTCTTAAATGGAAGGGCTCCTAAAGGGATTGCCTCTTTCCTTTCCATTTCGCCCCGCACAATTGAAACACATATACGTAGCATTATGCTTAAATCGGACTGCCATTCACGGGAAGGAATAATAAATTTTATTGAAAAGACGCCGCAAATCTCTCTTTTAAGAAAGCATTATTTCAATCTACTCAGCGATCTTACTTTTAAACAAAAATTACAAGAGATTGCAAAGCTTATCCCCCAGCCCCCACCCCTTATTTCTCTCATTTTTAAAAAAGAAAATACGGCAAGCCTAGCTCTTGCTCGCGATCTTGAAAAACATTTAAAGCTCATCGGCGCCCCTTGTTCTTTAATTCCGCAACAAAAGGGCCTTCCTCTTCCCTCTTTAAGGTCCAAGGAAGATGCTCAATTAAACGAGTATTTCCTAATTGTAGATCCTCATGATTGGATAATACAGATTAAAGCCAACGCGAGCGAAGAAAAAGACCCCCTTTCTTTTATTCACAGCCTGACAGAAAAAACAGAACATATCCTCTTTCTTTTATTAGATAAAGAAATTTCCCTTTCACTTCCTCCAGAGGTCGAAAATATTTCCGCCATAGACTTTAGAGTGCAGCAAAAATATTATGATAGTGTTTTTGAGATTTTAAGGAGAATTATAAATAACCCTAAGCTCGAAACCTTAATTTGTCAGTTTAACGAACAATATACTCCCCCCGCTAGCGATTATGTAGTTTCCTCAGATACCCCTAAAAGGGAAGAAAAATTACCTTTATCAAATGATAATTTGCCCAGATATCGTATGAAAAAATTTTATAAAACTTGTTTGGGGGTGGCAACATTTATCTCAATAATTATGGGAATAATATGGGCAGAAAAAAAAGGTCTACAAGCCGCCTTCTTGTCCTCTACTCAGTCAGTTCGCTCAGATTTATTTATTCCCACTGATACAGCCCTTCTCCCTCGGCCTGAGCTTCTTTCAAAGATAGAAAAAAGCCTAAATAAAAAACAAGCTATTCAAGTGGTTGCTTTGGTCGGAATCGGGGGCGCAGGTAAAACCACCCTGGCGCGGCAATATGCGCGCAAACAACAAGTTTCTGTAACGTGGGAAATCAATGCAGAGAATAAGGAAAATCTAATTAACTCCTTTGAACGATTAGCCCATGCTCTTGCTAAAACAGATGCAGAAAGAAAATATTTACAAGAAATTGAAGAAATTAAAAGGGCTGAAGAAAGGGAACAAAAAATACTCTCCTTTGTAAAAGAAAAATTGAGAGCCCATCCTAATTGGATATTAATATACAATGAAGTCAATAATTTTACCCAGATGCAAAACTATATTCCGCATGATCAAACTATATGGGGGAAAGGAAAAGTTATTCTTACAACCCGTGATAGCAATATTAGCAATAATGGTTACATCGATAACACCATCCAAATAGGAGAATTGACGCTTAACGAGAAATTAGCTCTTTTTATAAAAATTATGAAGAATAAGGATTCAAACCAATTTCTCTCTCATCAAAAAGAGCAAGCACAAATTTTCTTAAGTCAGTTACCACCCTTTCCGTTAGACATCTCTATTGCTGCCTATTATTTAAAGAGCACGCAGGTTTCTTATGAAAAATATTTAGAATATTTAAAAAATTATGATAGTGACTTTGCCTTTATTCAGGAAAATATTTTAAAAGGAGCCAATAATTATTCCCGAAGTCGCTACAGCATTATTGCATTATCTCTAAAAAGCCTTATGGAAACCAACAAAGACTTTGAAGAGCTATTGTTGTTCATTTCCCTTTTAAATACTCAAGATATCCCTAAACCCTTATTAGATGCTCATAAAAGTGAAGTTGTTGTGGATAATTTTATCTATAACTTAAAAAAATATTCTCTTTTAACCGACAGTAATTCTAACTCGGTGTATTCGTTTCCAACGCTTTCCACCCATAAAAGCACACAGGAAATAAGCTTAATCTATTTAATAAAAGCATTTCGTTTGAATCAAAATCCTCATTATCTGCAGACCATTTCGAAGACTTTGGAAAAATATATAGAGACAATCACATCTGAGGAAGATTTTTCAAAGATGAAGCTTTTAGCAAGTCATTCTGAAGTTTTTTTAAGTCACTCTATTGGCATAGATAATAACTTAAGGGCAGCCTTAAAAGGTAAATTGGGGATTATTTATTTTTATCTAGGAGATTATAGCAAATCTCACAAAATTTTAGAAGAAAGCCTTGCAAGCCTCGATAGAACCTCTGCGGAAAATCAATTTAGATTGGCTCATATATTAACCCATCTAGGAATGGTTTATAGAAAATTTGGAAATTATGAAAAGGCCAAAAATTTACTTGAAACCAGCATTCAGCTTTATCGCATTCACTCACCCAACAATCGAATAGAAATTGCCCAATCTTTAAGATATCTGGGAATGATATACAAAAGTTTAGGGAATTACGAAAAAGCAAAGGAACTCTTTGAAGAAAGTCTCCTCATTCATAAAACCCATTTTTCTGAAAATCACCGAGGATTTGCATGGTCATTAGGATCACTAGGTTCCGTTTATAGAGAACTAGGTCAGTATGAAAAGGCCAGGGATTTACTTGAACAAAGTTTGGCAGTTTACAAAAAAAACTTTCCTAAAAATCATGGCGGATTGGCATGGACTTTGGCCCATTTAGGAAGAGTCTACATATCCATAGGAAATTATGAAAAAGCTAAGGACTTATTTGAACAAAGCCTTATGATTTATAGAACCCATCTTTCTAAGAATAATGTAAGAATTTCATGGGTATTGGCACCTTTAGGAATCGTATATGGAGAATTAGGAGATTATGAAAAAGCCAGGGATTTACTTGAACGAAGCTTAGCAATTTATAGTAGTAATCTAGCCGAGGGTCACATTGCCATGGCTTGGACAACGGCACACTTAGGCTCCGTTTATAAAGGGTTAGGAAATTATGAAAAAGCTAGGTCCTTACTGAATAAAAGCCTTATAGATTATGAAAAACATTATGGTAAAAATCACCGCGAGAATGCACGCATTTTAATGGAATTAGGAAAATTATATTTTCTTGAAGGAAATTTGAAATCAGCCGAAGATCTTTTTATCAAGTCTTTAAATATATTCTTACAAAACCAACATCCCGAAACCTATGTAGCCTTAGAATGTTTAGCAGATCTCTATCTAAAAAAATCTTCCTACGCAATAAGCGAAGATAATACAGAACAGTCTGCAAAATTTAAAGAGCAAAGTAATAAGCATCTAAATCAAGCCCTCACTATTGTAAAAAAACATTTCCCCCACAATTCCCCTCATCTGAAAAGGATACAATATAAAATAGATAGAACGGGATAGTTCTTCTGTAAATATTCAGTATTTATAGAAGTTATTTCTGTTTTCCACAAAGTTTCTTACCCCTAAGACCTTATCCCTTTCCCAGCTCTTCGACCCGGAAAATAAACCTTTTTCCGATTATTTCTTAGAAAATATTTATAAGAAATAAGAATTTAATGAAAAATAGGTCACACTGCTTTTTTATAAAACGAACGCAATAGTGAAAGAAAAGCTATCTTTCAAATTTACCTCCCCCACACTGCTACCGTAATATTTTTGTACTTTATCAATACCAATAGAAAGTTATTAAAAATGTTTGCCCATCCTTATAAAACTGCTATGCCTGTCAGAGATGATTTAGAAACTGGAAATTTGCAGCAAAGGGAGTGTAAGCTGCTAATATTTGATTTTGATGGTGTCCTTGTGGATACCCAAGAAGTTATTAACGAAATTCAATATGAATACCTTAAGGGAAATTATAACCTTCATCTCCCTTTTGAGCTTTATACTCAAAAATTCTCAGGTATGCGTATGGAAACAATAGTAGGTATTTTACAGCAGCAAGAAAATTTTTCTCCGCTTGTATCCGCTCTCAGCATTTCGCAGACTATCGATGACTTAGTTTTAGAACAGTTATTAAAACAAGAGGTTTCACCGCTGACGGGGGTTGTTCAATTCTTAGAGGAGTCCCATATTAAAAGATGCATTGCTTCTAACTGTTCTTTTAAATTGCTAAAGGCTTTTCTTAAAGCAAGCAAACTTGACAAGTTTTTTAAAGACAATGTTTTTAGCGCAGACATGGTGAAGCACCCGAAACCCGCTCCCGATCTATTTCTCTATGCCGCCACAGAAATGTCAGAAAAAGTACAGAATTGTTTAGTGATCGAAGATAGCCTCGTGGGCATACAAGCTGCTACCGCCGCAGGAATAAGAGTGATTGGCTTTCTAGGCGGTAGCCATGTCTTGCCAGGTAACATAGAAAAATTATTACAAGCAGGGGCGGAAACCGTTATTAATGATATGCGTCAATTGACATCGTATCTTAACCGCAGCCATGCCCCCTAAGTCTAAACCCGCCAAGATGTTTTTTAAACTGAAGAAATTTAAAAGCTTTATACAAATTTACTATGAATAATTACTCTTTTAGAGACCCACTTTCTCCCGGAGAGAAAAAGTAAATCTCTAAATTACTATGAGCAATGAAGACTATTTATCTTCATCTTCTCCAGAAGATCCGTGGGCTTGACCACCCTTGCGTCCCCTCTCCGCCATGCCCTCATGGCCCGCTTTTTCGGCACTTGCATGACCACCTTTTTGGCCTCTTTCTGACATGCCCTCATGGCCCGCTTTTTCGGCACTTGCATGACCACCTTTTTGGCCTCTTTCTGACATGCCCTCATGCCCTGCTTTTTCGGCACTTGCATGACCACCTTTTTGGCCTCTTTCTGACATGCCCTCATGCCCTGCTTTTTCGGCACTTGCATGACCACCTTTACTTGCTATATCTTTTACTTGTTCCTCAGGCATAGAGGCAAAACCTTTTTTTGCATTACTAGATTCTTGCTTGTTATCTTTATTATTTTCATTTGTTTTATTCACCATGAGAAATCTCCTCAATTTTAATATTTATTGCAACTCTCTCTATTAATTCTCTTCACTAACTTCATAAGTAAAGATGTATATAAAAACTAGACAGGTTAATATTAATAATCTTTTAATCTAAAGATTTTCTACAGAATTACTTATTAAAGTTTCATTTTATTAGAAAGGATCTGGCTATAAAGACTATGGCTAATCTCGGGAAGAATAATACTAACAAGCTATTTAGGGTATTTAAAAAAATCTTATAAAATAAGCTGCCTTACCTTAAAAGACCCCCTTTTTTATTAAAGCATATAGGTAAGCCCGCCCCCCCCCAACGGCAGCTTATTGATGCGAGATTATACCCTTTTATAGTCAACTAATTGCGGATTCTATCCAGGCTCGATGCCGTCGCTCATCTTTTAAAGCTTCTTTAAGGAAATCTTCCGAATCTTTCCACATATCACTAAAGTTATTTAATCGTTCATAGGCTGTATTGGTATCATCTTCATTTGTTTTCATAGCTGTTAAAATTGCCTTATCACCAATGAGTCCAGCCAAAACCACTTTACCTTCCGCTAGCCAATGTTTTGACATATCTGGGCCTTGCGGTGCCTCTTCGTTATGCTTTTTAAGGACATTAGAAAACTCTCGGATATGGCGCTCATGGTCCTTTAAAAATTCACCCATTTTATCTTTATATTGTTTGCTTTCTAAGCGGTCAATTGCGGCTTTATAGGCTTCGACTGCATCATATTCAAGCTCTATTAAGTCTTTCAGAGCATCGATAAAATTTTTTTCTAATCCCACCATCGTTACCATAATATTTTCTCCTTCTATGGACTTTTTCTAAAAATATTTTTTCTAGAGTAAAAATGCTAAGTGAAAAAAATTCTTTTTATCCTTATTTTCTTTTGAGTTTAAAACGCCACGACCTCCTCTAACTTTGTATAATTTAATTGAATCGTGGGAAAATTCGTCCCAAAGTAAGGATGACTGCAATTTTATTGAATAGTATTAATAATTTTTTAAAAAAATTATTTTAAATTAAAATTACAAGGCTACCCTCACTTAAAAATGTAATGGTTAGAAAATTCTTTTTATGTCTATTGGTTATTGCAAGTCCCTCAGTTTGTGCTCTCGACGCTTCTAAACTGACGTCTTTAATTCTTAAAACGCCAGAGGAAGAATTAACAACTCAAGAATTCCCTCAAATTAACTTACCAGCTTCAATTAGGGGAAATTCTGGAAATAAGGTGTGCCCCCCTTCTTTAAAGATTATAAACGTCGTTTTTTCTGCCGACCGTTGTTTGGAGATACTGCACCAAAATAGAGTTAGATGGCAGCAATCTCTCTCTTTTACCTCTTTAGAATATAAGAGTTTTTATAAAGAATGGTTTAAGGAAAGCGTGCCTCTTCCCCCCTGTTTGTTAGAGAATTTACCGGCTGAAATTCTTATCAATATTTTAGGGTACCTTTCCCCTAAAGACTTAGGTTTTCTTCGCCGGACCGATCACTATCTGAATAGCCTGTGTCAAGATAGAGGGGTATGGCAGCACTATACATCTCTTCTCCCTAAAGAATACAATAGTTTTTATAAAGAATGGTTTGAAGAAGATTCAGACCTGACATCATCCTTAACCGTAAAAAATAGCAAATTAGACCTTCTGAGAACCATAAATTATAGATGGCAAACGGGCCATCTCTTAGGCCGCTATTTTCAAGAGATGCCACCCTTCCTCTTAGTCCCCTTAATAGCTAAGCTTGCCCATAGTAAGACTTCAAAAGATATGTTCAGGACGATAGCCATCCATCAGCCCAATTTATTTACCGCCAAGAATTCAATAAAAACTCTGTTTGCCCTCCTCTTCCATGCTGATAAATTTTTTCCTTCTCATCTATCTTTATGTGATCAGCAGTTTCTCCTTAATAAGTTAACTCCTTTAGAGGCAGATTATGTCTGTCGCTTAGCAAGATTAATTCCCCTTACTGCAAAAATATTTTTTAACGCCCCCCAAAAGGGAAAATCTCTTAAAGATGGGGCTAACTCTGTGATCCCTTTTTGTAGAATTCATGCTTATGCTGATTACACTCAACTGGTGCATATCACCCTTATGATCAGTCAAGCTCAGCAATTCTTTATCCCCGGCATGGCGGGAGAGCAACGAAAAAAACTCATTACTTTTCTTTCTCCTTTATATGTAAACCAGCTAATGGCTATGGCCGCTCAAGTCGATAAAGTATTTCCCGCGCGAAACAATAAATCGCGTCAAGAGCTCATCCTTCAGGCTTTAAATCCTCTGACAGAAGATGATCAAATAAAGTGCAGTTGCAGAAAGTCGACCTTTTAAAAGGCAAAAGACAACTGTAACTTCTGATAATCAGAAGGATTTATCTAAAATTGATCACCCTTAAATAAGGACCATTTTTCTTTATTAAATACTACTTAAAATTAGTAGCCTTCTCTTTTTTCTTAAAAATTTTATTTCTTCTTAACCAAATATTAGCTTTTGGCTGCTTAACTAACGTCAGAATTGTCCATAATTTAGGGAGAGTCAATTGATTAAGCATTTATTTTTAACTGTATTAGGGATGTCGTCGGTGTATGTATCAGCGATGGAGTCAGATGTTTCTCAATATAACCATAGGTATTCCCCGCTTATTGACGAAAATCAGGGTGAAGAGGATGCATTCCGACTATATCAACTAGGGTACAGTGTTTATACAGCAGGTACTTCCTCGACTAAGCTTAAAGAACAAAACTTTAAAGAAGCAAGAGATCTTCTTGAAAAGGCAGTAGAGAAAGGTCAACCGAATGCGGCAGTATTGATGGGGAGAATGTGGGAGTACGGAGAAGGTGGGGTTAAGGATATAAAGAAGGCTGAAAACCTTTATTTGATCGCCCACCGAGCCGGGGTAATGGCAGGTACAGCACATTTAGCCGAATTATATAAAGCAACTAATCAGATAGAAAAGTCTTTTAATTTAAATCTTGCCTTAGCTTCCCAAGGAGATGCTCGAGCTCAAATTGCTGTCGGTAATATATATCTAGAAGGCTCTAAAAAAGGCTATAAGATTACCCCTAATTTTGAAGCAGCAATTGAATGGTATAAAAAGGCCGCTGCTCAAGGAGATTTAAGGGCAGACTTTGCGTTAGGTAGAACTTACTACTTCCTTAAGGATTACAAGAACGCCCGCGATTATCTTGAGAAAATTTGCCAAACTGACCAAGCGGAAAAATTTATTGGTAAAGTCTTGTTAGGCCAAGCTAAGACCGCTTTAGCCAATATTTATGGCATGAAAGGGCATGAGAACAGGGAAGGAGCAATCCAATTGTATCAAGAGGCTATTGCTCTTGGTAATGCTCAGGCTAAAAACAAATTAAAAGGATTAATTTCATTCTAGTCAAAAAAGGAAAGAAGCGCTGGTGGAATGTCGTAAGGCAAAACCTTAGCCTTTTTTCCATTAATCTTATAAAGGTAGCTACCTTACCCATGGCTGGTTAAAGAGGGAGGATGATTAGAACAGGATCATCCCTCCCCTTTATGGCAGGCCACACCAAGTTGGGAAAGAGGCTTTGAAAAATACAAAAGTAAGCCCTTCCTTAGTTTCTTTTTTTAGCTTCAGAAGTTAGAGGGCCTCTTGTTTCATCGGTAGCTGGCAAAGGTTGCTTCGTAGGACTAGCAGGCTTACGCTGACGAACTGAAGTTGAAGAAGGCTGTCGCTCAGAATTAGATATTCTAAATTCTTCAGCTTCACCTGCTTGTAATAACGGTTGCTTCTCAGCATCAGCGACCTTTCGCTGACGAGATTTTAAATGAGGCGCTGCCGTAGATTCTTGTGACCGGCTCCTTTTCCGAACTTCTTTTTCAGAAGAGGCCACTGTTTCTTCTATTTTAAGAGGTAACACTGTTTCTGGACGAGACCAAACTTTCTGTACGATTGTTCCCAACCATCCTTGTGGCTTTGCTTCTATAGCTTTAATAGTCTTTTGATTCTCATCCCACTCTTTTTGGTATTTGGCCGTTAATTGCTCCACATGTGCCTCGGTAATGCCACGGACTGCAGAAGCTTCTAGAAACTTTTGCCTAATTTGTTTCCTTATTTCAGGCTGAATACCTTTAAAGTAGTGTCCTAAAAATCCAAAACCTATATGATAAATGAGATCAATGACTGGGGAATAACCGAAGTAAAGTGCAAGGCCTACAGCACCTAATGCTTCTTCTCCCTTATTCTCAGAAAGCATCGTTGTAGCAATTCTAAAGGCTTTGGTGGCAAGTTCAACCTCAGGAGTACTTGTAGGTTGTTGTTGGATTATAAAAAAGTTTTTAACCTTGAACTGCTGAGTTAGGGTCTGAGGTTCTATTGTTAATACTTGGGAGAGAAAATTGGGGTCTAATTCTGATCTTCGCTCTGCAGCTAAAATTACTCCACTGGCGTAAACAAGGACCATAAAACCTTTAATAATATTTTTTGTTTTAACCATGATCGTTATTCCTTAACTTTCCCTTCAAATTATTTACAGCTTCAACTAACAAAACTTTTGTTGCAAAAGAAGGGTTAAGGTTGAGAAGCCTTCCACTTACTTGATAAAATACTTTTTGAAAATAAGAGGACTACTGCCCTCTTTTAGTTTCTTTTTTTAGCTTCAGAAGTTAGAGAGCCTCTTGTTTCATCGGTAGCTGGCAAAGGTTGCTTCGTAGGACTAGCAGGCTTACGCTGACGAACTGAAGTTGAAGAAGGCTGTTGCTCAGAATTAGATATTCTAAATTCTTCAGTTTCACCTGCTTGTAATAACGGTTGCTTCTCAGCATCAGCGACCTTTCGCTGACGAGATTTTAAATAAGGAGCTGCCGTAGATTCTTGTGACCGGCTCCTTTTTCGTATATCTTTTTGTGCATCCTTTTCAGAAGAGGGTACTGTTTGTTTCCCTCCAACCGGTGATATGGGTTCAGGAGCCACCAAGAACTCTTGCGCTTTTAAGACTAAGCTAGAAAACGGCCCCCAACGCCGTAATTTCTTTTGTTCTGCTTCTATAGCTTCAATAAGCTTTTGATTCTCATTCCACTTATTTCGATAATGGGCCGTTAATTGCTTCTCATGTGCCTGGGTGATACCGTGGGCAGTACAAGCTTCTAAAAATTGCTGTCTAATTTGTTTCTTTATTTCAGGCCGAATGCCTTCAAAATTATGTCCTAGAAACCCAAATCCTATATGATGAATAAGCTCAACACTTGCAGGATAACCAAAATAAAGTGAAACACCAATAGCGCCTAATACTCCTTCTCCTTTTTTATTTAAAAGCCCTTCCATGGCCACCCTATAAGCTTCTGTAGCAATTTCAAGCTCCTTAATATTCGCAGGTTTTTTTTTATCTGTAAAAAAGGTTTCAATACCGAACATCTGATTCAGAGTTTCAGGTTCTATTGTTAATATTTGAGATAAAGAAATGGGCTCCCTTTCTACCTGGGGTTCTGCTGCTAAAATTACCCCACTGGCGTAAATAAGGGCCATAAAACCTTTAATAAAATTTCTTGTTTTAACCATAATCGTTATTCCTTAACTTTCCCTTCAAATTATTTACAGTTTCAACTACCAAAAAGTTTACTACAAAAGAAGGGTTAAGGTTGAGAAATCTCCCACTTACTGGATAAAATACTGTTTGAAAAAATAAGGGGAGACGGATGTTCTTCCTTAGTTTCTTTTTTTAGCTTCAGAAGTTAGAGGGCCTCTTGTTTCATCGGTAGCTGGTAAAGGTTGCTTCGTAGGGCTAGCAGGCTTACGCTGACGAACTGAAGTTGAAGAAGGCTGTCGCTCAGAATTAGATATTCTAAATTCTTCAGGTTCGCCTGCTTGTAATAAAGGCTGTTTCTCAGCATCAGCGACCTTTCGCTGACGAGATTTTAAATGAGGCGCCGCCGTAGATTCTTGTGACCGGCTCCTTTTCCGAACTTCTTTTTCAGAAGGCGCCACTGTTTCTTCTATTTTAAGAGGTAACACTGTTTCTGGATGAGACCAAACTTTCTGTACTATTGTTTCCAACCATCCTTGTGACTTTGCTTCTATTTTTTGCTGTGGTTTTGTTTTTCCTATAAGATGTAGTTTATTTTCGCTCCACTTCTCCTTATACTTGGACCGTAAGGATGCAAGGTAGTATGGGCCAACAATCTTATTTTCTTCACAAATTTTTAAGAACCTCTTTTGAATTTCTCCTTCTATTTTAGAGCTAAATCCCTCAAAGTGATTCTTTCGAAATCCTATGGTATAAATTATATCAATAATTTTAGGGTAGCCTAGATAAAGTGAAAGGCCTACTAGACCCAACGCTTTTTCTCCCTCCCCCTCGTAAAGATCCTTTTTAGCCTGGTTGTAAGCATCTTTAGCAATTTTAAGCTCATGAGTATTTGCAGGTTTTTTCTTGGCTGTAAAGAAGGTTTCAACGCCAAACCCCTCCGTCAAAGTTTGAGGGTCCATTGTTAACATTTGAGAGAGAGAACTGACCTCTCTTTCTCGCGTTTGCTCTGAAGCCAGAATTAAACCATTGACGCAGATAAGCGCTATAAAACCTTTAACAATATTTTTTGTTTTAACCATGATCGTTATTCCTTAACTTTCCCTTCAAGTTATTTACAGCTTCAACTACCAAAAAGTTTGCTGCAAAAGAAGGGTTAAGGTTGAGAAGTCTCCCACTTACTTGATAAAATACTTTTTGAAAATAAGAGGACTACTGCCCTCTTTTAGTTTCTTTTTTTAGCTTCAATTGATGCAGAATCTACAGTTTTACCACCAGCTGGTAAAGGTTGCTTCGTAGGGCTAGCAGGCTTACGCTGACGCACAGAGTTGGAAGAATGCTGGAGATCAGGCTCAAGTGTTATAGACTCTTCAGGTTCGCCTCCTTGTAATAAAGGCTGTTTCTCAGCATCAGCGACCTTTCGCTGACGAGATTTTAAATGAGGTGGAGGTGCTTCTTGTGATCGCGTCCTTTTCCGTATATCTTTTTGTGCATCCTTTTCAGAAGAGGGTACTGTTTGTTTCCCTCCAACAGGTGATAGGGGTTCAGGAGCAACCAAGAACTCTTGCGCTTTTAAGACTAAGCTAGAAAACGGCCCCCAACGTCGTAATTTCTTTTGTTCTGCTTCTATAGCTTCAATAGTCTTTTGATTCTCATCCCACGCTTCCTGATATTTAGACTGTAATAGATTTTTGGAGGGTGAACTAGAAATACCGTGTCTTCTACACCCCTCTAAGAATTTATCCTTAACTTCTTGCATTAATATAGAACTCAAGTTTCCATAACGATTTTTTTTGAAGCCGACAGTATAAATCGTATCGATGATTTTAGGATAACCAAGATAAAGTGAAAAGCCTATATACTCTAATGCTCTTTCCCCCTCTTTATTGCAAAGCATTCTTTCAGCAATCCAGTAGGCTTGTTCAGCAAGGTCACGCTCATGAGTGCTGTTAGGTTCTTTTTTGTCTCTAAAAAAGGTTTCAAGACCAAAGCCTGGGGTTAAGGTCTTAAGTTCTATTGTTAATACTTGGTCGGGCGAAGTGGGGTCTGCTTCTGATCTGCGCTCCACAGACAAAATTGTAGTGCTTAGGCACATCAATATTGTAAAAAATTTAATAATATTTTTTATTCTAATCATGATCGTTATTTCTTAACTTTCCCTTCAAATTATTTACAGCTTCAACTACCAAAAAGTTTACTACAAAAGAAGGGTTAAGGTTGAGAAATCTCCCACTTACTGGATAAAATACTGTTTGAAAAAATAAGGGGAGACGGATGTTCTTCCTTAGTTTCTTTTTTTAGCTTCAGAAGTTAGAGAGCCTCTTGTTTCATCGGTAGCTGGCAAAGGTTGCTTCGTAGGACTAGCAGGCTTACGCTGACGAACTGAAGTTGAAGAAGGCTGTCGCTCAGAATTAGATATTCTAAATTCTTCAGCTTCACCTGCTTGTAATAACGGCTGCTTCTCAGCATCAGCGACCTTTCGTTGACGAGATTTTAAATGAGGTGCTGCCGTAGATTCTTGTGACCGGCTCCTTTTCCGAACTTCTTTTTCAGAAGAGGCCACTGTTTCTGGACGAGACCAAACTTTCTGTACGATTGTTCCCAACCATCCTTGTTGCTTTGCTGCTATAGCTTTAATAGTCTTTTGATTCTCATCCCACTCTTTTCGGTATTCGGCCGTTAATTGCTCCCTATGTGCCTTGGTAATGCCATGGGCTGCAGAAGCTTCTAGAAACTTTTGCCTAATTTGTTCCCTTATTTCAGGCCGAATGCCTTCAAAATCATGTCCTCGAAATCCAAATCCTAAGTGATGAATGAGTCCGACACTTGCAGGGTAACCCAAATAAATGGAAATGCCTACAAATCCTAATGCTTTTTCTCCCTTATTCCCGTAAAGTCCTTCCTTAGCCATCCTATAAGAATCTTCAGCAACCTGAATCTCCAAAGTATTTGCAGGTTTTTTTTTGTCTTTAAAAAAGGATTCAATGCTGAACATCTGATTCAGAGTTTCAGGTTCTATTGTTAATATTTGAGAGAAGGAAATGGACCCTCTTTCTACCTGGGGTTCTGCTGCTAAAATTACCCCACTGGTGTAAATAAGGGCCATAAAACCTTTAATAAAATTTCTTGTTTTAACCATAATTATTATTCCCTTTTAGTATTTAAATTCTTGTGATTCTTTCTTTAAAACAACGCTACTAAAGACTTCTAATGGCTTATAATCACATGTTAAAATGAGATCACGTAACTTTCTTAGATACTTTTTCGATCGATCTGCATTTAGATCTATACCATTTTGTAGAGCTTCAACATTATACAAAAGACCATACAGGATGACCAGACGGACAGAGTCTTTAATTTCATTAAAAGTAAGACTATCCTTAAGAAGGGAAACCTTTGTTGGCCACCAATGAAACTTTCCTTCACTATCAACGAAACGGAGACTTGACCACAGATTACGCATCCAAGGTGTACTGGCTCCCCCGACTACAACAGTCGTTATCCCTGATGCTGCTTGCGTTATGCCTAAAATAGCGGGTGCAACCATATGATTAATATCCCAACTACTTAAACTATTTCCTGCACTGGTTAACAAGACGCTTGCTGCAAAACTATTAATGGTCCATGTTGATAAGTTTGCTGCCCAGTTTGAAGAGGTTTTTTTTGAAGATTCAAGAAGGTACGTTAATTCATTTACCCATTGATTATAAGTAGTTCGATAATCTTCTGTAGGACCGGGAAGTAAGTCAATTAGGAGTTCTAAAGTATCAATGTTTTCAATTTTTTTGAGCCGCGGGTAACTCAAGTGATTCACGTAATCAATAACGACTTCAGGAAGACCTAATTCCATCTTTTTTCTCATTTCTAGCTCTTCTCTGTCTAGACGGAGCACATGCCCTAAGTTCTTGTCGAGCATAAAACTTGTAGCACGCCAATAATAGTTTTTACTGGCATAATTAAGCAGCTGTGCTGCTTTCTCATACCTTTGCTGTGCTGAAAGATTTGATTCTTCCCATAAAATTCCGGAATAGGCAAGAATTCCTTTAAAATAGTCAGCAAATGGATTATCTAGCATTTGAGGCGCATCCAAAAGTTTACCCTCATTCAAAAACATCTTCCAATCTGCGGCAGCCTTGGAGGAAGAAGAAGGTAAGCTAAAGTTATAATCAATAATTGCTTCCTCACTATCTATAGAATTAACACCAATACCATCTTTCTCAACCACTTGGTTGATAAAATTGGCATATGGGTTTCCTACTAAATGTGCTGAGAGAGGGTGCCAAACTTCATAAAATTTACGAGCCGGCTCCCTCAGAGTAAAAGGCAAATGTTCTCCTGTCCAACTTGTCGATAAGGATGCATGAATGGAAGACAATTCCCCTTCATCAGAATCTGACTCGCTTACCCACTCTTCTTGGCCTTCGTCTGAACTTTCAGAGGTGGATTCTACTTTTTTTGGGCCCCCGCCCAGTTCTTCATCTTCTGAGCTTGTCATGGGTTCTTCTTGCTGAGAAATTGTAAAACGCTCTTTGCCTTTTAAGGTTGCCTTAAGGTGTTCAGGCTGCCCTGCAAAAGCGGGGATTGCTAAGATCGAAAGCAAGCATGCATGGTAAAATAGCTTCATAAGTATAACCCCTTTAAAATTGTTCATCTTTATTGATATGGGTATAAATTTTTATTATTCAATATATAAAATAATATGACTTTGGGGACCACATGATCTTTCCCTTATACATAACATATTAAAAGGCCGATAAAAAGGTGGAAGATTTTAATGGAAAGAGTACTTATTTAATTTTCCCCCTTTAATTGAGTAATTGAGAATAATTCACTTTTTACGAGAAAAAAGAAACAAAATTATCTATATTTTGTAATTTTAATAATTTAGTATAGATACTGAAGAAAAGTGGATGTTTTTTATAAGGCTCTTCACTTCCACAATCTTTCTTTACCAATAAATATGGAGACAAACAAATATGGATAAAAAAAACTTTTTTTCTCTTCTCATGGGAACGGCGATTATTATTTCTTCGGGAATTTCTAATGCTAACGCTCGACTATTCAACTGTTTGAGCAGTGAAGATAGTACAGTTGTAACTCTCAATCCTCTACAGGCCTTACAATATCCTACGAAGGCTCATCCGTATCAACCTTTAGAGGAGGAAGGTCTGAATGAAATCTTCAGCGATACTTTAAAAAATAGGACAAGAGTTGTTACAAGAAATTTTGTGTACAAATTAAAAGGGAAGAATTATAAAACACTTAATCTGTTAGATGATTCAGACACGGATGTCTTTACGGATGATTTAGTCTCCTCTAGTGCATCCTTATCAACAAATGGAAATTCTCAATTTAGTGATCTAACAGGTGACCCCAGTAAGGTTATCACTTCTTCTTATAATGTAGTCTTGTCGCAGAAACAGTACAAAGACTTTATGAGATATATCAAACAAACAAATAATAACTTTACCAGCCATAAAGATTTGACTAGTAAGTCATTAGCTGGTGGCTCCTTGCAAAGTGAGGAATAATTAGAGGAAATCTTGCGACTTTTGAAAAAAGAAGCTATAGCCTTAAATGAAAAATAAAAGGGGTTGATTAGGAAAAATTTTGATCAGAATTTTTTGTATCGCTTAAATATTCTTACCCTTGCCAAAGGATTTATTTATTGAAAGCAGATATACCCCTAATCAACCTCTCTTCTATTTTCCCTTACTCAATAATTTAATTCAAAAAAATTGGGAAAATAAACATAATAGTCCCAAAAAACGTGATTATATTAGCATTTTAATAAATGCAGGAGAATAATATTTTTTTTCAACTATCCTGTAAAAGCCTAAATACCACATATTTAAAGTAATTATAGCAGGAGGTTTTCATGGGAGTTTTTATACAAGGATTAGAGGCTGAAAATTTATCTCATCGGGTTGAGGATAAGAATAGAGCTTCGGGCGAATTGCCCCAGCCCGAAAAGGGCCCTCCTAAAGATCGTCCTACCCCCGAAAAAGAACCACCACTCCGTCCTGAAGATGTCCCCCAAGCCCCGGAGGAACTCCCACCCTTTCATCAGAATGAAAAACCTGAGATTCCCTCTCTCCCTCCTTTTCCGGAAGATGCACCCCAAACCCCTCAGGAAGTTCCTCCTTTTCCAAAAGAAGCTCCACCTTCCCCTGCCCCTCCGACGACGCCTTCGGCAACACCAAAAGATTAGAGTAGCTGCTATAAAAAATAAGAGCATTAGAAGACATACGGAAAAAGTTATTCCAAAAAAGCAAACAGTATAAACTAAGAATGTTTTTATTACTTTAAAAGTAGTGGGAAATATTAGGATTTTATTGTTGTTGAATAAATTATCAAAAGCCAACTCATTAAAAAGGGATAAATATTCCCCAAATGGGATGAACGTAAAAACTCTTAAGATTCTCACCTAGAATATGCATTCTTACCCTTCCTAAAATAGGGCAGTGTAAATTTAAAGGAAGGAAATAACATGAGTGCTGATTCTGTGTCCATTTTAAATGAACTAATTCAAATTACAAAGGATAGCGAAGAAGGTTTCCGGACAGCAGCTGAAAATGTTAAAGAACCTTCTCTAAAACAACTTTTTTTAGAAAAGGCTGAAAGTTGCAATAGTGCTATCACCGATCTTCAACGTAAGGTAAAAGAAATAGGAAGCAGGCCTGCAGAAAGCGGGAGTCTGTTAGGGGCAATGCATCGTGTTTGGGTAAGCATTAAGGGAACTTTGACAGGTCAAGATGACCTCGCTATCCTTAGGGAATGCGAAAGAGGGGAAGATGCTATTAAAGCCGCCTATGCCAAAGCCTTAAAAAGCAACCTCAGTGAAGAAATCCGTCCTTTAATACAAAAACAGTATGATGGCGTAATAAAAGATCACGACACCATAAGAGATTTAAGGGATAAATACGCAAACGCTCAATGATATAGAGAAGTTTTAATAACTAAACCGATAAAAGGAGATAAAATTATGATGAAACTTAAATTACACTATTTAATCCTTGGTATATTAATTTCCACTAATTCAGTTTTGGCTAGCACCATTCATGTAACCAATCATAATAAAAAGCCTATCAATATTAAGATTGTCGCCAAAGAAGATAAAAATGCTGTTACGAAGATGGAAATACCAGCTCAGCAAGAGTCTACATTTACGGTGGATAGCGAACACCTTAATGGTAAATCTATTTACTCGATTAAAGGAGACACTAATCCATTTACGATGGGAGGAAAGTGCGAGGATTTAAATGTCGAAAAAAATTATAACGTTACTTTTAAAAACGATAAAGTAGGCACCTCATGCGTCGCTGAGTTGATTAAATAATTGCTTACTTTACAGTAAAAGCAAGAGCTTTTCTAACCCAGAAAAGCTCTTGCTTTTTAGCAAAAAAATTTTGATAACTAAATAGATAATAAATCTACCCCCCCCCCTCTTTTTAAGCAAGTGAAAATAGAAGTATTTTTCAATTATGTAAATATACGCAATAAATATATTAATAAGAGTGTAGCTTATACGTTCCAATTTTAAAAAGGAGAAGTAAAAATGCCTACAACTACAAAAGACCAAAGTTCTAACAAAGAACAAACCTCTAAAAACCAAGAAAAAGGCAAGCAAGGGTTTGCTTCTATGCCTAAAGAAAAGGTAAGAGAAATTGCAGCCGAAGGTGGCCGCCATAGTCATGGTGGCTCTTCAAGCACTCATAAGAAATAAACTCTTCTTATCTTAATTAAAATAATAATTCCCCTTCCCATACTCCCCCCTACATTTGGAGGGGGAATTATTTTTATATTCCTACCGATTTATGCACCACAGCCCAATTCTATGGCTTTATAAAACTTACTTATTCTCAACGAAAGGGCACAGGAAATGCTAATAAAACGACCTCTAGCTTTATTGGCCACACGACAAACTTTGTTGTCAGTTCAAACAACAAGCCACAAAAATTGGTGAGCCCAACGATCAGGCTCACCAGTTTATGGGCAAACAATATATATATATATAACAGTGGGATGTAGTGGAGATTTTAGCAAACGCCGCCATGCCCACGAAGGATTTCTTAAAATTGGAAAGAATTTTTAAGAAGGGGATAATATTTTCCCCTTCTTTTCGTGCATTAAAATAAAACATTTAAATTAGTTCTCCAATGCCAGCCTATTACTTACAAATTTTGTGATTGAATTTTTAGGGAAGAATTGCAATGGAAATGCTACATCTACTCCATTCAAACCTTTAAGGTGCAATAAAGAAGGATCTAACTCTACTAATTCCTTTACCAGAGAAAAATTCGAATCACTGCTAAAAAGACGCCAGAAAGGAGGTATCAAGTCCTCTCCTCTCATCTTTAATTTATCGAGATCTGAAAAAACAACTTTGCGTTTTAAATCAGCCGGGAGACTCAACAAACAGTCTACAAAATTATTGTGAGGAGTTTGAGCCGTAAAATAATTTGGTGAGCTTTCATATAACTTTTCTAGTTGGTCTTCCGATAAAAATTCTATTAGATCATCAAGTTCGATCCTGCCCTTTATTAAAGGAAGATTTTCTATCCCCAAAAAATTCACCAAAGTTTGAGTCAGAAGGTAGCTGCTTTGTACTGTTGAGGCATGAAAAATAGGATGTTGATTAAGACAAGAAGATATGAAATTGGAAATGGAATCCTCTGCTATGAAGCTTTCTTTTTCAGGATAAAGCTTTTCTAGAAGATTAGGCAATAAATCTATAAATTGCTCTCCTGCTTTTATTATTGCGCCAAAAGCATTACGTAAAACAGTACGGCTGGGCGCCTGTTTGATATGCTCTGCAAGAATTGAAAGGTTAGGCGAACATTCTTGCATGCAGTTACGGACTTGCCCTTCCCACTCTCTTTCACTCCTTCTCAGATTATCGATGGCTGTATAGTCAAGGTCTTCAGAAACAGTCAATTTGTCCTTTAATGCTGCAATCTTATTCATAAAAAGGTCGTAAATTTCTGAATCCGGACAGCTATTAATAACATTTTGAAGTTCAAAAACATTTTTTACATTCTGTAGAGCATCTACCCAAATTTTATAGTCAGGAATAAGGAAGATTGAACCAAATTCCCTTAAATTTATGCTTACATGGCTTAAATTGCCAAAGTATTTAATAAAGGGGGGATAGGAGTCGTCAGCATAATTGCGATTAGCTTTCTCTAACTCTGTTTTGAGAGGTGTCACAAAGTTCGAAACATTGCCGTTTTCCATGTAATTTTTCTGAATCTCTCGTAAAAAAGTCAACCCTTGTTTATTTTTCACATCAAGTAAATTAGCAATAAGGGAATAATCTTGAGGTTCCATATAAAGATCACAATTTTTAAATAAGAAAACAATAGGTTCATCCGTGAGAGGATGCGGAAGACTCAGATCAGCTCCTTTTTTCAGTAAAGAAATTAATTTATCACTTGTTTGAAAGGTTTTTCCCGTTAAGTTTTTATTATAAGCTAAAGTTCCCATACCATTTAACAGCAGTTGAGGTTGTGCAAAGGGGGAGTCCAGAATTATCTTTATGCTCTCTTGAGAGGAAAGATTATCCCAGATAATATTTAAAAAGTCTTTCATTAAAGGGGGTGCAATTTTATAAAATCTATGTAAATATTCTTCCAAAAGAGGTACCGCTTTGGAGTCGTTCAGATCCAGCAGTTTAGCCCAGGATAATTTTATAGAATCCTCAACTTTAGAAAAATCACAATTTTTGAAAAGATACAGCAGAGCATGATAATAGTCACTCTCAACACAATAGGCTATCTGGAATAAGAGTTCGTCTTGGGTGAAAAAATTACTCAAATCTAGATTAAAGATTTCTTTAACAAAGTAATTTATGAATTCTAGATCATTGGTTTTTAAAACAGCAGGAATGACGGTATGCGGGTTAAAGCTTTCTTCTTGCAAGACCTCAGGATAATTTTCCAAGTATTGTTTAACAGCCGTTAAATGTCCATTATGAATTAAGTAAATAAGACCTTTACTGCTGAACTCTTCTTGCAACGCTTTGCCTGTCACCCCCTTCACCACTAAATGATGAAGTTTTTTAAGACTGGGATAATAGATAAAACTTCCCTCTAGCACAATCGCTTTGTGGGTCAGCCATTCACCTAACAGGACTGCTGTCGTCTGGCGCATCGCCTGATCATAGCTATCTTGGCTTTCGGGAGCCAAACGGAATCGATCAAAAGCTTTAATCTTTACATGAGAAGGATTCATAACACGGCTGGGATGAAGCCAAAGGCGATTTTCGGGAAATAAGTTTTTCTTCCTTTCCCGCTCTTTCTCAAACCCTTCTAGTATTCCTGTTTTTTGCTGTTCCATTTGTAAGCGATAATATTCAGCTTGAATATTGTTCAACACATTGAGGGTGGAAGGAATTTCATTAAAAAACCCATTACCCCTTGAAGCATAATTATAAGTATCTATATCCTCGGGATGTTGGGTAATGGCGAGTAAAACACTGTTAGCCCATGGCAAACCCTGATATCTATAATATTGCTCAAACAGAGAATGGAAATAATCATAGACGGGCTGTGAAAAGCCTATTAAACTTAAGCTTTCTAAAAAAATTCCTTTAATATCAGGTGCATCAACACTATGGTCATTAACCAAATACTCTGCCGAAGAAGAAGTACTCGATGTTGTGTGGGGGCCAGCAAATAAAGTAAAATTCAAGAACAGCATGGCGGCTTTAGTGACAGGAGACTCACAATCCCCTTCTAATTCTAAGAGTTCTTGAACCGTTTTCGTGCCTTTAAAATAAATATCTGACCCACGCAGCGCCATCAATCCTTCAAAAGATTTGAGACTGATCAATTCACGTAAATAGGTTAATGACTTCAATAAGTTATTAATATCTTGGCTCGCCCCATGATAAAAGGTAGGCCAATTTTTATTCTCTTCCTCAAAGGCCAATACATCGGCGAAAAATTCATAATCACTTTCTAATAGATGTATTTTACGCTTAAATTCATTTTTTTCATGATTTTTCTGCTCATACTCTGTCGAGGTATAGCGGCTAAAATACTCTCTAATATTGGCTAAATCAGCTTTACGCACAGAATTTTCATCGCCTATAAAATCGGCAGAAGTTTTATAGTCTTTCCCTAAAATGATCCGCAAATGAATACGGCTAATGGATTCTGGACAATTCATATCCCATAAGGGGACATCCTTCTCCTCACTACTTGTAAATTCTTGGGAAAAGCGGCGCTTTATTTCCATCATTGCCATACCATGGGCACTGACGGCATGAGCCAGAGTGTCTTCATGAGCGGCATTAAGCTCAATCAATTCATAGGTATTAGGCGGCAAGTGGTCTGGGGAGGAAGATTGAGAATCGGCAACGCGATTCTCAATCATTCGTTTTTTAATATCCTTCAGCGGATTCTGACTAGCCACCACCATAGGATGGGGGATTAAAGCAGGATAAAATTGATCAACTGTTCCAGTGCCACCTATATGATAAATACGATTAAAATACGGACGGACTGAAAAATATTCATATTTTTCATCTTTCGAGGCCGGCTTTTTTATCAGGGTTTTAAGTGTCTTTAAGGCCGTTAAGTGCTTTAAGAACTGTCGACCTGCTGGGGTAGATAAGGTTTCAAACAAAGGCCCATAAATATTGATAAGAGTTTCATCCACCTGAAGCAAAGGATTTTCAGCCTGAATTGCTGTCAAAAGTTGACTGGCCTTTACCCAGATAAAATCGGTATATTCTTTGTTATGTTCTTCGCTAGAGCTTTCAAGTTTTTCCTTAAAAATCTCAGGAGCAATATATTGGACTTGCTGCCAATACATTCGATAAAGAAAAGGGTCATTTTCTTTTTCAGTTAGGACATCGATAAAAGGCTGATGACGTAAAAGGCGGGGATGAGGAGCGTAAATACCGTTTGATTCTTCCCTACTCTCGCGGGCCGCATCTTGCCAAAGAAAAGACAATTGAGAATCCTTTGAGGAATCCAATAGTGATTCATCCCTTCCTTCCTCGCTTCCGCCCCCAAAATTACACCAGTCTCCATAGCTGTTAAGGCTATCATCGCGTTGCCCCAAAAGAATGTATATTTCTTTATCTCGTAACGCGTAATGCAAAATTCCCGCTGCAGTCCTTCCTTCTTGACTCAAAGCATCCAAAGAAGCAGGGGAGAACCATGGTTCCATTCCAAAGCTTGGTACAATAGAATTACAAAGAAAAGTTGCTGTTAAAGTTATTGATATATACTTGTAAAAACGCGCCATTATTTAAAGGACCATGCTTTAATGTATTTAAATACATTTAGGTTAATTATTTTTTTTACAATAGGTGAAAAACTTTTTTGATAAAGAATAAAACTATCTTTTTAAACTTTAAACAGGTTATCTGTATTGGATATCAGCTTACCCATCAGCCCCACCTTCCTTTTAAAAGATTGAAATTTTCGGATATTATGCTGGCACCGCCCAACGTTATAACAGCCTCTCCATACGAAGCCTATTTTAACATTAACATACGAAGGAACAGGGTTTGGAGGGGCTTTATTCTCAAGCTTGCTGATAATAAAGCCCAGTAATCAGAAATTTTAAACTAGCAAACGTAATGGATCTTCGATGAATTCTTTAAAGGCTGCTAAGAAGTTTGCTCCAACCGCCCCATCAACCACACGATGATCCGCAGATAATGTACAAGTCATCATGGTCGCAACTTGCATTTGCCCGTCTTTGACGATGGCGCGCTGTTCACCAGCACCCACAGCCATAATACCGGCCTGCGGTGGATTGATAATTGCAGCAAATTGGTTAATTCCATACATCCCCAAATTGGAAATTGTAAAGGATCCACCCTGATATTCTTCTGGCATAAGTTTTCCTGCCCTCGCCCGCTCTGCCAAGGATTTGACCTCAACAGAAATCTCTTTCAGGGATTTTAAATGCGCGCTGCGAACAACAGGCGTGACCAAACCACCCTCAATTGCTACAGCAACACACACATCAGCTGCTTGGTATTGACGAATATGAGTATCGTGCCATGATGCATTCGAGGCTGGAACTTTCATCAACGCCAAAGCTGTTGCCCGAACGATAAAATCGTTCACTGATATTTTTGTATCCTCTAAGCGTGCATTAATATCACTGCGCAATTTTAATAGAGCATCTAAGTTGCAATCCACGGTCAAATAGAAATGGGGCACCTGTTGCTTAGATTCGGTTAACCGATTTGCAATAACCTTTCGCATGTTGTTAAGCGGCAGTTCAGCATATCCAGCAGTGCCATAAACGAGTGGAGCTTGCCCAGAAGAATTTTGGATAGTGGCTGGTTTTGCCCCCGATACAGCAGCTGCTTCCACATCCGCTTTCACAATACGACCATGAGGGCCCGTCCCTGGAATTGAGGCTATGTTAACATTATTTTGCTCAGCTAAACGGCGGGCTAAGGGACTTGCAAAGACTCGCTCGCCTGATGCAGATGGGGTCGGCTTTGCAGCATCAACGGCAACAGAGGCTTGTGCTCCCTTCTCAACCGATGCTGCTTTTTCTACCGAGGCGCTGCCCTCTACTGACAGAGGAGCCCCGTCTGATAACGCTGCCAGATCTGACTCATTTTCACCTTCTTCAAGGATTACGCCGATCAACATATTAACCTTAACGCTTTCGGTCCCTGCAGGCACATAAATCTTGGCAAGTACGCCTTCATCGACAGCCTCGACTTCCATGGTCGCCTTATCGGTTTCAATTTCAGCAATGACCTGTCCCGGTTTGACCATATCCCCTTCTGACTTTAACCAACGCACGAGGTTCCCCTCTGTCATTGTTGGACTAAGAGCAGGCATTAAAATCTTAATTGGCATGTTATATTCCTATCGATAGCAAGCAGCCTTAGCTGCCTTAACAATTTTTTCTACATTTGGCAAAGCTAGTTTCTCAAGATTTGCAGCATAAGGCAAGGGCACGTCTTCTGCGCATACTCGAATTGGCTGCACATCCAGATAATCAAATGCCTCTTCACAAATCATCATCGCAACTTCAGCCCCCACGCCGGCAAAAGGCCATCCTTCTTCAACAGTCACCAATCGATTCGTTTTCATCACCGACCGAATAATTGTTTCTTTATCCAAGGGGCGAATGGTGCGCAAGTCAATCACTTCCGCCTCAATCCCTTCCGCTGCTAAAATATCAGCTGCTTCCAACGCCATACCAACCGTAATCGAAAACGCCGTAATTGTGACATCTTTTCCTTGGCGTAAAACAGCTGCTTGCCCTAAGGGAATAATTAAATCAGTGTCTGTCGGCACGTCAAAGGATCGGCCATAAATCAACTCATTTTCAAGGAAAATAACAGGATTCGGATCACGAATTGCTGCTTTAAGCAAGCCTTTTGCATCGGCCGCAGAATACGGAGAAACAACCTTTAAACCCGGACAATGGGCATACCAGCTGGCATAACATTGGGAATGCTGCGCTCCGACCCGAGCCGCAGCGCCATTGGGTCCTCGAAACACGATTGGACACCCCATTTGCCCCCCTGACATATACAATGTCTTGGCAGCCGAGTTAATGATATGGTCAATGGCCTGCATCGAAAAGTTAAAAGTCATGAATTCCACAATGGGCTTGAGACCAAGGAAAGCAGCCCCAACAGCAAGTCCGGCAAAGCCATGCTCTGTAATGGGAGTATCCACCACGCGCTTGGCGCCAAATTCATCTAAGAGCCCCTGGCTAACCTTATAGGCACCATTATACTCTGCAACTTCTTCCCCCATCAGGAAAACACTTTCATCGCGGCGCATTTCTTCTGCCATGGCATCGCGCAACGCTTCACGGACGGTTATTACTTGGGTCATGGCGTCACCTTAATTATCGATTAAAATATCAGTATAAAGCTCAGATTCCTGCGGTTCAGGAGAAACCTGGGCAAATTCAGCAGCGTCGTTAACCTGAGACTTGATCTGTTTCTCAAGGTCTTTTAGCATCTCTTCGCTCGCCATTTTATTATCCAAAAGATAGCTGCGAATTCCCTCAATTGGATCATGGTCATTGCGCATCTTTTCGACTTCTTCTTTGGAACGGTACTTAGCCGGGTCAGACATGGAATGACCTCGATAACGATAGGTCTTAATATGCAATAAGGCGGGGCCTTCACCCGAACGCGCCCGCTCGAGTGCCCATTCTGCAGCCTCACGGACTGCAAACAAGTTCATACCATCAACTTCACGACCCGGGATATCCCAGGGTTCACCCCGTTTCCAGAATTCTGTGGATGCCGAGGCGCGTTTGGTCGACGTTCCCATACCATACTGATTGTCTTCGATAACGAAAACGGCCGGTAACTTCCACAAGGACGCCATATTAAAGGCTTCATAGACTTGTCCTTGGTTTGCAGCACCATCGCCCATATAGGAAACTGAGACTCCCTTATCATTATTGTATTTGTGAGCAAAAGCCATCCCTGCACCGATTGGAATTTGTGCCCCGACAATACCATGACCCCCAAAGAAATTCTTTTCGCGGCTAAACATGTGCATAGAGCCCCCCTTACCACGAGAGTACCCCCCTTCGCGGCCGGTCAATTCAGCCATCACACCGCGCGGATCCATATCACAGGCCAACATATGCCCATGGTCGCGATAGCTGGTTACCACGGTATCTTGAGATTGCATAGCTGACTGAATCCCTATAACAACGGCCTCTTGACCAATGTAAAGGTGACAGAACCCGCCAATGAGCCCCATTCCATATAATTGTGCGGCTTTTTCTTCAAATCGACGGATCAACAGCATTTGGGTATAAGCTTTGATCAGCTGGTCTTTATTGTAATATTTTTTGGGATCGAGCGATCCTTCATTCCCCATCGGAGGTAATGATTTTTCCTGAGCTTTCGACATAACGTGTCCATCCCATTAGTTGCTTCTAATATTTCTTATTGGTAACGCGAAATCAGCTAAGATGCAATTAATTCTGAGAAAATCCTTTATTTTCATTAACTTTCACTGATCAAAAATTAAAAATAAGATCACGAATGATCTTTCATCTTATAAGGAATCGTCTGTTAATTATATAATTCCTCAGCGAGTATCATTATGAGTATGGACAGGAATTTTTGTTTTTTGTAGGCTGGGGAAAAATAATGGGAGCTCCCATGTCTATGATTTCAAAAACATCCCTACAAGTATCTTTGTGTGGCTTTATGAGTGGGCTTTGCCTTCTTTTAAGTGGCAACACTCTCAACTTTTGGCTCGCTGAGTCTAACGTCGATTTAGTCACCTTAGGGTTATTCACCTTGGTGGCTCTTCCATATTCGTTTAAATACTTTATTTCTATATTAACAAATAAAATCAACTTCTCTCTAAGAGGATGGCTGATAATTGCCCAGGCTATGATTTTAATGTGCTTAATGGGGCTGGCTCACCTTAATCCCATCCACAACAAGCAAGCAATTGCAGTCTTAGCACTTACGTTGGCTTTAGGAGCAGTCATCCAAGACATCTATCTGGATAAACTTAGAATTGATAAAACTCATTTAAGCAATAGGGGCGCTTCGGCAAGTGGCTATATTGTGGGTTATCGTCTTGGAATGCTATCGTCGGGAGCAGGATTAATTTTCCTGTCAAGTATAGTGAATTGGGTTACTGTCTTTTATTGTGCCGCTGCCCTTTTCTTGTTCATAAGTTTAGCCATTCATCAGGCCATTGAGGGGTCAGTCCCTTTAGCATTAACCTCAAAACACTTACGCGGGGGATTCAGCGCACAAATTATTCGCCCTATTTTGAAAATCGCTAGGGGCAAACGTCTTATTTATATAATATCCCTAATCATTCTTTATCGCCTCGCCGACAATTTATTAGCGGTTTTGGTTAACCCTTTTCAACTGCATCTAGGCTTTAATGCAGCCGAAATTGCAACCGCTTCAAAATTTTTTGGTACCACCATGGCCATTGTGGGAGGGGTTTTAGGGGGTAAAATTTTGCAAAAAATAGGGGGGGCTAAGTCTTTATATTGTTTTGGATTAATTCACTTACTTAGTCACTTTTTATTCATCGTACAGGCGAAAATTGGTTATAATTTAACGTTGCTTTATATAGTCAATGGAACAGAAAGTTTAACAGGCAGTATGGCAATGGTTGCGTATATTGCTTATCTGACGGGTTTGTGCAATAAACAATATGGCACAACTCAATATGCCCTTTTAAGCTCTATTATGGGTTTATCCAGGACATTATTACCGGCTTCGGCGGGAACGATTGCAAAATATGCCTCATGGGAGGCCTGTTTTATAATAATAACAATTATAGGTATTCCGGGAGTCGTACTAACTTCAAATCGGGCTTTTAAAAAACTTAACTAACATTGCTTGATTACGCTGGACTTGCCTGCCATACTAGGGTTAAAGTCAGTGCTTGCCATTTACTTATGATAAACTAGAGGTCAATAATGTCAATTGATTGGATTCACGAGTTACTTGTTTCTGTCCGTTTAATAGTTGCATTTTTACTGGGCGCATTTATTGGGTGGGAAAGAGAACACCATGGCCAGGAAGCTGGAATCCGTACCTTTGGCCTTATCTCCCTAGGGGCCTGCTCCTTTGGTTTGATTTCTATATTCGTGGAATATGGTGACCAAGGTCGTATCGCGGCACAAATTGTTTCGGGAATCGGATTTCTGGGAGCGGGCGTTATTATGCGTGACTCGGGTCATTTAAAGGGGATAACAACAGCCGCAACTATTTGGTGTTCCGCTTCGGTTGGAACAGCCATTGCTTTTGATATGTATGTCATCGGTATCTTAACAGCCTCTATCATATTGTTATTCCATGCTTTAAGGAATACGAAATACTGGGCTTTGGTCTCAAATAAAAAAATTCCTGGACATCCACTTCATAAAGATTCTTAATTTAAGTCAAATTACTGTGCATCAGTTCATAAATTGAGTATAGTGATTATGTATTTAATCAACAAAAAATGAATATTAAAATGCCTAACGAAATTTATGAGCGCTCATTATTTTATCATCGCAGCCCGAAACCGGGGAAGATTGATATTGTCCCCACAAAACCGCTTGCCTCCCAGCAAGACTTAGCTCTTGCTTATTCTCCAGGCGTTGCGGGCCCTTGTCTTGCTATTGCAGATGATCCTAAAACGGCAGCTGATTATACCTCCCGCGGCAACCTAATCGCCGTTATTTCGAATGGGACAGCCGTTCTAGGGTTAGGAAACATCGGGGCTCTTGCCTCTAAGCCGGTTATGGAAGGAAAAGCTGTTCTTTTCAAAAAATTCGCTGGCATTAATGCCATGGATATTGAAATCAACGAAACAGATCCAGACAAACTTATTGAAATTATTGCAGCCCTTGAGCCTACATTTGGTGGAATTAACTTAGAAGACATTAAGGCCCCTGAATGTTTCTATATTGAAAAGAAACTGACTGAACGCATGAATATTCCAGTATTTCATGACGATCAACATGGAACAGCCATCATTGTCTGCGCTGCTATCATTAATGGATTAAAGTTAGTCGATAAAAAAATCGAAGATGTTAAACTCGTTACCTCGGGTGCAGGCGCCGCGGCCATTGCATGCTTAGACTTATTGGTCAGCCTTGGCTTATCGAAGGAAAATGTGATTGCTTGCGATAGTAATGGTGTGGTTTATGAAGGCCGCGCCAAAGCCATGGATGAAAATAAAGCCAAGTATGCCGCAAAAACTGAAGCGCGCACGTTAGCAGATGCCTTAAAAGGCGCCGATATTTTTTTGGGACTTTCTGCGGCGGGCGTGGTAAGCAAGGAAATGGTCGTTGAGATGGCCGCCAAGCCAATTATCTTGGCTCTGGCAAATCCCGAACCCGAAATTCGCCCAGAACTTGTGCAGGAAGTCAGAAGTGATGCAATTATTGCCACGGGACGGTCCGACTATCCAAATCAAGTGAACAATGTTCTTTGCTTCCCTTATATTTTCCGCGGAGCGTTAGATGTAGGCGCAACGCGCATCAATGAAGCCATGAAAGTTGCCTGCGTTAAGGCGCTCGCTGAACTCACCCATGCGGAAAGCTCCGATCTTGTTTCAAGTGCTTATGGTGGAGAAGTCCATCGTTTTGGAACAGACTATATTATTCCAAAGCCATTTGACCCGCGTCTTTCCGTGATTTTGCCGCATGCGGTAGCAAAAGCTGCTATGGAAACAGGTGTGGCAGCCCGTCCGGTTGAGGATCTTGAAGCTTACCAACACAATTTACAATCCTTCATTTATCGCTCCTCAATGGTGATGCGCCCTGTGATTAATCAAGCAAAATCTAATCTGATGCGCGTCACCTTTGGTGAAGGAGAAGATGAACGAGTTCTTCGAACTGTTCAAACCTTACTTGATGACAAGATTTGTATCCCCATCCTGGTGGGTCGTCCATCCGTCATCGACAGCCGCATTGAACGCCTTGGTTTACGGATGCGGTCTCATACTGATTTTGAAGTAATTGATCCGAGCAATGACAGTCGTTATCAAACTTACTGGCATGCTTATCATGCTATTATGGAGCGCAAAGGGGTTTCACCCGAAGCAGCTAAATTCCATGTTCGTACTAACACAACGTTGATTGCGGCTCTTACCGTCCATCTTGGCGATGCAGACACCATGATTGTGGGGACTTCTCGCTTATATCATGAGCACCTCAAAGACGTACTTGATGTCTTGCAATTAAGTCCAGAACATGAAATTGCAGCTTCCTTGAATGTGCTGCTGCTTGACCGGGGCGTTTACTTTATCTCGGATGCCTACGTCAACAAGAAAACAACACCAGAGCAAATCGCTGAAATCACCATGATGGCCACGGAACAAGTAAAATTGTTTGGTATAACCCCTAAGGTGGCGTTATTATCTCACTCCAGCTTTGGATCAAGCGACAAATATAGCGCTACAAAAATGCGTGACGCTGTGCAAATTATCCGAACAATGGCGCCCGAACTTGAAGTTGATGGCGAAATGCACGCGGACTTGGCGTTGTCGGAAAGCCTGCGTCAAAGCATTATGCCCAATTCAAGTTTAACAGGTGAAGCAAACTTATTGATCATGCCGTCTTTGGATGCAGCTCATATAAGCTTTAATATGTTGAAAATTTTGGGACATGGGTTGCCGATTGGACCTATTTTAATGGGAACCAATAAACCCGGTCACATTGTCAGCCAAACAGTAACTTCACGCGGATTGTTGAATATGGCAGCTATTGCAGCTGTGGATGCTCAACGCCGTAAAACTCGACGGGAAGGATAAGGCGTGGACGAAAAAAATCTCGACCCCACTCTCCATCAGGAACCAGCCGAACAAGAACTAGATTTAGCCCATCTTGTAGAAAGTGCTTTTGATGCTGAGATGTTGGACGAGGTTTTTTCTCTAACATCTAACCTTCACCCAGCGGATATGGCTGATATTATTCAGCAATTTCCTGCTCAAAAACGCTTACGTTTGGTTGAGTTATTGCATACCACCATCTCTGGTGAAGCTCTAAGTTTTTTAGAAGAATCTGTGCGCGAACAGATTCTTCCCCTTTTTACCACCGCCGAAGTTGCTGCAGCGATTCATGAGCTAGAAAGTGACGACGCTGCCCTTATTCTCGAAGATCTAGACGAAGATATGCAACGTGAGGTTTTGGATGCTCTACCTCTCGAAGAGCGGATATCTTTTGAAAAGACTCGAAGTTACCCAGAGTATTCCGCCGGTCGTTTGATGCAACGCGAGGTTGTGTTATGTTGCCCGCACTGGAGTTTGGGGCAAATTATTGATTCTTTAGAAGATATTGAACATCTCCCTGAACATTTTTACGATGTCTACGTGGTGGATGATGATAACAAGCCAATTGGTGAAATTCCTTTAAGCTGGATTTTACGCCATCCCCGCCGCACTCCTGTCGCTAAAGTCATGAATCCCGAGGTGAGATCTGTTCCTGTTAATTTAGACCAAGAAGAAGTCGCCTATATTTTCCAACGTTATAGTCTGAGCTCTATGCCAGTCGTCGATCAGGACGGACGCATAGCCGGCATGATTACGGTTGACGATATTATTAACGTTATTCAAGAAGAAGCCGGTGATGATATCCTGAAACTGGGTGGTGTAACGCAGGAAACCTCCCTCTATGGAAACATTATCCAAGCGAGTCTTAGCCGTTTTGGCTGGCTGTTCATCAGCTTGATTAACTGTTTGATCGCCTCTTTTGTCATTGCTCATTTTGAACAAGCTCTCGAAAGCTTTGTGGTCTTAGCGTTTCTTATGCCAATTGTTGCCTCGATGGGGGGCAATGCGGGCATGCAAACGCTAACTATCACAGTTCGTTCCCTATCAATCTATAATTTGCGAGCGGGACATGTGGTTAGTGCTATTAAACGTGAGCTCAGTATTGCAGCCTTAAATGGATTAGCGCTCGCGCTTATTCTCTCTAGCATTACCCTTCTGTGGACAGGTAGTCTCAAAATTGGGTTTATCATCGGAATGGCTCTCTTATTTAATGTATTGTGGTCTGGATTTGCAGGGGCCTTCATTCCTTACATTTTACATCGAGTTAATCTAGACCCAGCCATTAGTGCAGGACCAATTATGTCAACAACCACAGATGTTATTGGATTTTCTCTATTTTTAGGACTAGCAACCTTAATACTACTTTAGGATGAACCCTATTCATTGGATTCTTTATGACGATTAAAATAACAGCTCTACAATCCCTTCTTAAACAAAAGAAAATTGACTGCTTTATTGTCCCCCGCAGTGATCGCTATCAGGGTGAGTACGTGGCGGCAGCCGATGAACGTTTAGCTTGGCTGACTAATTTTACAGGCTCAGCCGGTATTGCGTTAGTTTTCCAAGATCATGTTGCCTTATTTGTTGATGGACGCTATACGTTGCAAGCTGCTAAGCAAGTCAATTCCAATCAAGTTAAAGTTATTCCCCTAGCTGATTGCCGACCGCAGGATTATATCAAAAAACAACAACTTTCCGTAAAAACCATTGCTTTTGATCCGTGGCTCATGTCTGAAAAAGATTTTTCCAGGTGGGCTACTTTACCTGGGATAAAGTTAGTTGAATGCGAAAAGAATCCTATCGATAGTTTGTGGACCGATCAACCTGAGCGCCCCTTATATCCTATAGAAATTCATGATATAAAGTATGCGGGCAAGGAAGCGGCCGATAAATTGGCTGACCTTTATGATGAGTTGGATCAGAACGCTGCCGGGGCTGCCGTCATTATGGCACCGGATAGTTTATGCTGGTTACTGAACTGTCGAGGTACTGATTTTCCTTATACCCCCCTTGTCGATTGGTTCGGTGTTGTCATAAAGGGGGCAGGTGTTCATATATTTTGCGATGACAGCAAAGTCCCCCCTTTAATCAAAGTCCAACTCCAAGACTTTGCTACATTTCATTCTCCGAGCGAGATTACGGCGATGTTTGCGGAATTTAGCAAACTAAAAATTATGTTGGACCCCCAGCTGACGCCGATTCTGATCAGTCAGAAATGTGGCAAGCAGATTATTAAAGCCCCTGATCCAATTGCGTTAATGAAAGCTTGCAAAACTGACCATGAACTGAGCGGGATACGGCAAGCTCATCTTCGAGATGGGGTGGCTCTCACCAAATTCCTAGCATGGATGGAGTCAATCGATGAGGGTGTCGAAACTGAAATAACGATAGCTGAGAAACTAGAAGCATTTCGTCAAGAATCCACTTTATACCGTGGAAGCAGTTTTCCCACCATTGCAGGCTTTGCGGAGAACGGAGCAATTGTTCATTATCGCGCGACTGAGCAATCAGCCAAAATTATTAATGAATCATCCTTGCTGTTGGTTGATTCTGGCGGACAATACCCGGATGGGACGACAGATGTAACGCGTACTATTTGTCTGGGTGAACCTAGCCAAGAACAAAAGACCAATTTTACCTTAGTCCTCCAAGGTCATATCAAGCTCGCCATGTCTTTATTCCCCGAGGGGACAACGGGGGCTCAACTTGATGTTCTGGCTCGCTATGATTTATGGCAACATGGGTTAGATTATGACCATGGGACAGGTCACGGTGTGGGTCATTACTTAAATGTCCACGAAGGCCCGCAGCGCATTTCCAAAATTGGCAGCCCTATTGCCTTACGCCCTGGCATGATTATCTCAAACGAGCCAGGATATTATAAAGTAGAAGCTTATGGCATTCGGATTGAAAGTTTGGTTGCTGTTAAAAAAGCTGAGGGCACCTTTGAACGGCCAATGCTATGTTTTGAAACTTTAACTCTGGCGCCCATTGATCGACGCTTGATTGATGAAACCTTATTGACGTCCGTAGAATGGCAGTGGCTCAATGACTATCACGCAAAAGTAAGGGAGACATTGCTCCCCTATTTGGATCCTGATACCGCCAGCTGGCTCATTGATGCAACAGAGGGACTTTAATGATCTCAGCCTTCGGCGCTACTCTAGAAGAAGCCTTGCCACTATTTTACCCCCCGCTCTCTCACTCCCACCATTAGGAAGTTACATATTTTTGCTATCTCAGATGGGTAACTATTTCTGTCTCTTGCATCGCGCAGCCTGTTTACGACTGCCTTTTTTACTCTCTTTGACAGGTATATCACTAACCAATCGAAAGCTTAAGCTGTTGGTTTGCACCTCAGCATCAACCAAAATGGCTCTGACTTTCTGCCCTAATTGATAAGAGGATTTAGTTCGATGTCCTACCAAACGATAGTTTGCTTCATCAAAAGAGAAATGATCCCAATCAAGAGATCGCATGGGAACAAAACCTTCGGCACCCGATTCCTCAATTTCCAGAAAAAGACCATGACGATTTACGCCGACAATTGCAACATCAAATTCTTTGCCAACATTATTCGCAACAAAGGAAATAGTGAAGCGATCAACCACTTCCCGTTCAGCCGTGGCAGCACGACGCTCTGTCTCTGACAAATGCTGACCAATTCCCTCTAGGTCATCCGGTTTGCAGTCATATCCCCCCTCCCCTAAATTTAGGGCTGCAATTAAATTGCGGTGGACAATTAAGTCAGAATAACGCCGAATCGGTGATGTAAAGTGAGCATAATGAGCCAAGCTTAAACCAAAGTGACCAAGATTATTAGGACTATATTGAGCCTGAGCCATCGACCTTAAAACCAATTCACTGACAGTTCTAGAATAAGGACGACCATCCACCTGGTGCAAAATATCATTGTATTGCCCTGGCGTTGGATGGACTGACTTTGTGAGATTAAGTTTATACTGCTTTAAGAATTGCCGAAGATTGGCCACCCGCATCGGGTCTGGCTTATCATGTACCCGGAACATACATGGCCAATTCTTAGCAATTAATGTCTTGGCTGCACAGACATTCGCTGCGATCATCAATTCTTCGATCAACCGATGGCTATCAAATCGTTCACGCAACCTAATATCAACCATTCGACCTTTTTGATCAAAAACAATCTGACGCTCCGGCATATCTAAATCTAAAGTTCCCCGTTGAGTGCGGGCCTTCAACAACGATTTATAAACACCATACAATGGATGGATTACATTTTGAAGCAATGGCTGTGTGATGTGGTCAGGATTGCCATCCATAGCGGCCTGAACTTGTGTATAAGTTAATCGAGCTTGGGATCGCATCAATCCCCGCTTAACCCGAAAGGATTTTATTTTCCCCTGAGCAGAAATAATCATCTCAATCGCCATACAGGCTCGGTCTTCGTCGGGCTTTAAAGAACACATCTCATTTGATAACGCCTCTGGTAGCATCGGCACCACACGGTCCGGAAAATAGACGCTGTTGCCGCGAATTTTAGCCTCAAAGTCTAAAGGAGAGCCAGCACGCACATAGTAAGAGACATCAGCAATCGCCACAATAGCACGCCAACCTCCCTGATTTCGCTCATCGGTATCCGCTTCAGCCCAGACAGCGTCGTCGAAATCACGGGCATCCTCTCCATCAATTGTCACCAACGGAATACTACGAAAATCAGCGCGGTCCCCTAACGGTGGCACCTTTCCCTTTTTAGCAATTTCAATAGCTTCTTGTGAAAATTCGGATGGTATTTCTTGATGATAGATTGCGATTTCGCTAAACATATAAGGATCATCAAACTTACCCAACACCTTGATAAAATGGAAGTGGTGTCCATGATCCACTGTATATTGCACAATATCCCCGGCTTCTAAGCCTTGGGCGTCTTCAGCTGTGACGTGGACCCCGCGGAAAACATCTTTACGGTTGATCGATGAAATATATCCACCCTTCCGATTCGGTTGGAATATGCCTAAATGTTTTTTAGTATCCCGGACCAAACGCCGAACGACACTCACTTGCCATTCATGGGCCAATTGCTTGACAACCCTAATAACCACCCGAGATGTTGGTCCCAACGCTGAACGACCTTCTGCATGGGATCGACGCATTTCAACGATCCGCAACCGGGGTGGCACTTGATCTTTAGGCCACTCTAAGGGTGCTGCAATTAAATCTCCATCCTCAGTAACATCCACAACCTCTGCAGCAATTAATCCCTTGCCCAACTTTTGGTTAACTGAACTCACCAGCTTACGGCGGCTTCCTTTGATTAAATCCCCTTCAGACTGTAGACTACTAAGGATTTCCTTCAAAGCCATTCTATCAGAGCCTTTAATATTTAACTGTTTGGCAATTTCATTTTTTGTTAACGGATGATCGCTCTTATTAATGAGGCTAATAACCCATTCACGCAGCTCTTCTTGGTTGTTTTTATGACTCATATCGTATCCCTTCATTGCTATACTAACACGAGATGGATACTGAATCCAAAAAGATTAAGGGATGTTAGGGGAGAGAATAGACTTGTTCAATTTCACGGACAAAAAATAACAAGCCATTTGCAGAATTAAAGCAGTCCGCCACTTATTCCTAGAAAGGAGCAACAGCGGCAATCTTGAGCTTTCGATCTAACGAAGGGAAAAACAGTCTTTTTCCATAAAATCCCAATCTCCCCGTGCAGGCAATCTTAAGGATGAATATCACATTCCGGTTCTTGGGCAGGATACTGTCGAGGATAATCGGTCTCATTAAGAGGTTCAGGAGGCCCCTTACGACCACAAGCACTTAAAAGTGTCCCAAGAATAATTAGTGTTATTAGCTGACAAAAAAACCTTAGAAACTTTAAGCTCATTCTAAGTGCCCAATTTTAAGTAGGAGAGTTGTAGAAAAAAGAATGTACTAGAGAAGGTATGGTGGGTGATGAAGGATTTGAACCTCCGACCCTCTCGGTGTAAGCGAGATGCTCTACCGCTGAGCTAATCACCCATAAACCTTATACAAGAACCCTAATACATTCTCAGATATCTTTGCAATAAAAATTTTGCAAAAAGTTCACAATTTATTTTGCAACAGCTTCTTTCAATTGCTTACCAGCACGGAACTTTGGTAACCGTGTTGCAGCAATTTTCAAAGGTTGACCTGTACGTGGGTTACGACCTGTTGTTGCTGGGCGGTCTGTGATAGCGAATGTACCAAAACCGATAAGACGAACTTCTTCACCTGACTTCAATGATGAAGTAATGGAGGTGAATGTTGCATCAATTGCGCGTTCTGCGTCTGCCTTTGTAAGACCTGATGCTGTTGCGACTTTTGAAACTAACTCTGATTTATTCACTTTAAAAGATCCTATGTTGAATGTTAAACCATGACTACAATTAAAATCTTAAGGGGGATTTTTCTTACAGGTCAATTCCCTTTCTTCAAAAAAATTAATTTTTTAAAGGTTTTTTCACCCTTAAAACTGTAGAATAGACATAAAGTTATAATTTAAAAACAAAAAAAGCAATTATATAAAAACGCCTATTTAAAAGCATAGGAAAACTGCCTCTTACAGCCGCCCCTACTTTTTTAAAAAATACTAAAATTTCCTGTTGGCTAAGCCTTAAGACTCGATTAAAATTGGTTTAACTATATCCGGTTAATTAAAGGCTATCTTAATGTTAACATTTCCTAACATAAATCCTGTTGCCCTAGAACTTGGTCCACTAAAAATTTACTGGTATGGCCTTGCCTATATGGTTGGCATTCTACTTGCCTGGAAAATTGCTGCCGCTTTAATAAAAAATTATCCTAACAACGTGGAAGAAAAACAGCTTGATGACAGCATTTTCTGGTTAATTGTTGGTATTGTCGTGGGCGGTAGACTAGGCCATGTTATTTTTTACACGCCACATCTATTTTGGACTAACCCCCTTGAAATTTTAAAAACATGGCAGGGCGGCATGTCTTTCCATGGCGGATTGGTGGGTGTTATAATTGCTCTCACTCTTTATGTCAGACGGGAACAAATAAAATTTTTATCTATTCTTGATATTATCGCTTGCGTCACTCCCCTTGGACTATTTTTTGGAAGAATTGCCAACTTTATTAACGGGGAACTTTGGGGCCGTCCCACCACTGTAAAGTGGGGCATGATATTCCCTTATGCAGATGGGCTCCCGCGTCATCCAAGTCAGCTATATGAAGCAGCAACTGAAGGGCTCCTCCTGTTTCTCCTTCTCGTTATAGTGTGGGCAAAAACAGATTTGCGTCATCAACCGGGCCGAATAGCTGGCTTGTTTGGAATCGGTTATGCCTTAGCTCGCAGTTTTTGTGAGCTATATCGTGAACCGGAAATATTTGTTCTCGGATCTTTAACTATTGGCCAAGCCCTATCTATTCCATTAATCGGAATCGGCTGGTTCTTGGTGCGCCGACCTGTGACCCCAACGAATGAACCAAAAAATCTGTAATAATTTTATAACTGAAAATCCAATTCTATTGGAAGATTTTATAAGTCATGTTCTCTATCACCCAGAACATGGATATTATGCTAAGAGCAATGTTATTGGTAAGACGCAAGACTTTATTACTGCGCCTCATCTGACCCCCCTCTTTAGTCAGTGCCTTGCTCAATGGTGTGTAGATCAATGGGTCAATGCTGGACGTCCTACCCCCCTTAATTTGATCGAACTAGGGGCAGGGCAAGGCACAATGTTGCGCGACATATTAACAGCCTTCGAAGCAGTCCCGGATTTATCTGCCCATCTCCAAGTCCATATCGTAGAGAAATCTGAAAACTTAAAGGCCATTCAAAAAGTTACCCTTTGTGATTATAATCAAATTCGGTGGATAGATAGCCTGGATTCGATTCAAAGCAGTTACTCGATCATCCTGGCCAATGAATTCTTTGATGCTTTGCCAATTCAGTATTATCGGCACGCCAATGAGGGCGTGGAAGAAGCCATCGTAACCCAATCCAAAGAGATTGGCTGGTGCCAAACTGATCTTCCTCTTCCCTCCTTCTCTCAGCCTATTTTTATGACATCCAAACACTATGAGTTCTTTGTAAAACAAATCGCAGAGCTCTTGAATAAAGTTGGCGGTGTAGGACTCATTATTGATTATGGAAATGATCATCCTGGTTTTACGTTGCAGGCAATCAAAAACCACAAAAAAGTTAGTTTTTTTGATCACTTAGGCGAGGCAGACCTCACCCATCATGTAGATTTTGGCTATTTAAAATCATTATTCCAAAAGCATAAAATTAATGTCCTTGGCCCCCAAAAGCAATCGGATTTTCTCTTAGAACTTGGTATCGCCAATATGCTTGAACTCATAAAGCGACGGGTGGTCGCAGATAAATTTGCCAATCATGCTTTGGCCGTTCATCGCTTAACCAGCTCTGCCGAAATGGGAGAGCTCTTTAAAGTCATCGCCATTCAAGGAGTCCCACATGGTCGTTAGCTTAAAATCCTCACTTCTCACCAAAATTCCTAGCATTTCCCATACCTTTACCACGCGTCAAGGGGGTGTGAGCAAAGGATTTTTTTCCACGTTGAACGCAGCGATGGAAAAAGGTGATAATCCAGCAGACGTCATTGAGAATCGACGCCGCATTGCTGAACATTTAGGGGGATCCCTTGACCAGCTTATTACGCTACGGCAGACCCATTCCAATAAGGTAATTGTCGCAACGGACGCGTGGTTACATGAAAATCGCCCTGAGGGGGATGCCCTTATTACTCGCAGTAAAAACTTAATTATAGGTATTATAACAGCTGACTGCGTGCCGGTCCTTCTTGCCGATGAGGCGACAGGTATTATTGCTGCGGTTCATGCTGGCTGGAAAGGCGCCACCACAAATATTATTCAGAATACCATTCAAACAATGGAAACTTTAGGGGCTACTACTGATAAAATTATTGCTGCTATTGGTCCCTGTATTTGGCAAAACTCTTATGAAGTTGATCAAGATTTTTACGAAAACTTGCCCAATGACCACGACTTTTTTAAGCCATCCACCAAAGAAAATCATTGGATGTTTGATTTACCAGGCTATGTGGAACAACAATTAAAGTTGTCTGGAATTACTCAGATATGTCCTTCACCCTATAATACCTATGTCGCAGAAGACTTATTTTTTAGCAATCGCCGTCGCACACACCGTCAAGAACCCTCCTTTGGCTGCAGTTTATCCTGCATCAAACTTACATCATAAAACAATATTACAAAAATAATTTATTTATAGTAATAAAAAACCTAGGGAAAAATTTTTGTTTTTTATTCCTGAATTAATCTTTTATTAACTTACCTTTCATAGGATCGTCTCGTGGAACTGAGTTCCCTAAAACACGAGGAGGATCCAATGAAACAGTCTCTGCTTATTCTGACATTAAATTTGTTTGCGACAGCCGCTTATTCAGTTGATGATAGGATTATTAATTATGATAACTATATTCCTAAGCATAACTACACCTTACGCCCCTCAGAAGAATCAACCAGTTTATCATGGGTGATGAAAAATTCAACTGCGGAAGAATTAACAGCAGAGCAAATTGCTAAATTACCCCCTAAAGCCGATTTCAGCAACGTTATTACGGCGATTCATGATCAAGGAACCTTAGGATCCTGCACAGCCCAAGCAGTAACGTTAGCGATGGAATATAAACTGGGGGAAATGGATCGCTATCAACGCCTGTCCCCCCTTTTCCTTTATTATAACGAAAGAAAACTGATGGGGACGACACAAGAGGATACAGGTGCCAGCCTTTCCGACGGTATTAAAGCAATTTGTACCTGGGGTGTTTGCCGTGAATCCCTATGGACTTATAGTGATGACATGAAGAAATTTAAGCTTAAGCCATCAAAAGAAGCCTATGAAGATGCAAAAAATTATATGGGATTGGACGGCGTTAAAACAAGTTATGTCAGTTATAGCTTAGAGTCCATTAAAGCGCGTTTGGCTAAAAGCATTCCGGTGGTCTTTGGAGTATATATTTACCCATCCTTTGAATCTGTTGCTGCCGAAAAAACAGGTAAAATTCCTATGCCATCTGCACGGGAACGATCCATTGGAGGCCATGCCTTAATGTTTACAGGCTATGATGATGAAACCCAAGAGTTTAAATTTGCAAATTCATGGGGAACAAAATGGGGTGATAAAGGTTTTGGTTACCTAAAGTATGATTACGTTATGAATGTGGGGGCGCCATCCTATCGTCCATATTTCTTTGCAAATGATATTTGGAGTATCGATAAAATAGGACAAGAAGAACTGTTTACTGCCACCGACGATTCCATTTCTTCTTAATGGCTTAAACATAGCGTTTCTTCAATTTATAGTGAAAAGGTCTAGGTAACAGTCCTAGGCTTTTTCATTAAAACCTAAAACTCCGTTAAGAGCCCTGACATATGGTATAAAAAAGATGATCCGCTAGAATATCTTGCACCAACGTATATTCCTTCCCTTCAACATAGACTTGAATAGGCTGTTTCAAGGGCGTGCTTTGCAGAGCATGACCTATATCTAACTTTAAGGCAAAATTAATCCCTTCTCCCTGCCATTTCGCCATTGCTTCTTTTGCCGTCCAGAGTTTAAAAAAACCCACTATCCCCTGGGTCAAAACTAAATCTTTTTCTGTTTCAGAAAAAAAATTATTTGATAAATTAGTATAGGATCGTGAAAGAGTCATATCCTCTAAATCGAGGGTAGCATAGGTGATAGGATCCGATAAAATCACCCCAATCCATGCCCCTGAATGGCTAATACTAATTAAAGGCAACTCTGTCGTTGAGTTAGAAGAATGGAGATAGGGGCGCCCAAATATGTCGCGACAAATCTCTAGATCTTTTATATCAGGCCGCAGTGATAGAACAATAAGATGTGTTAATTGGCGTCGAAGAGCAAAGGGAATTCTCTTTTTATAAAGAGCCGTAAAATCTATAGCCATATCGCCCCTAAATTCTTTTATAATAGAAGTCATTTCATCGGACAATATATTAACTATTTTTAAGATCAAAATATTGTTTTAAAATTATCTTTACCACTTGAAAATATTTTATCTAATCCCTACATACTTCTCAAGCAGTATTAAGAAGATATAGCCATTCTTGCTTGACGGTAAGGGAATATTTTAGCAATAATCCTGACGGTGGGGAATAAATCAGATAGGAAGTCCGGAGTGAAAAAAATTAATTTTATCATCGCTGCATCTGTCATTAGCTTAAATTTGCAAGGATGCTCAAAATATCAACCAATTTATAACATTTCTCATCAAGATTTACCTCTCCTTTCTCATGCACTTACGGAACAAGAAATTGGCAATATTATCATAGAAGCAGCTAAAAACCGAGGCTGGACCTGTACTCAACGAGAACCTAATAAACTTATCTGCACGCATAAACGAGGTAGACACCATGCAACAATCGACATAAGTTTTACCCAACACGATTTTTCTATCAAGCACATAAATGCTGGACATCTTGATGCAGGCGATGATCATGTTCACCGCGTATATAATAAATGGATTAGATTATTAGAAAACACGATTTTCGAGAAATTTGAGAAGCATGCACTTTTAAAGAAAAAATAAAAAGAACAGCACAATCACATGTACATTATATCTTGTCACTGGGAAATAGACCAAAATATCCATGGTTGGCCGTATCTCAAAAATACGCCAACCATTCCGCCCTTAGTGCGACGTCGCCTAACGACGCTGGGACAGATGGCCTTCAGAGGATTTTATAGCACTAAAGAGCGCGCCAATGGCCAGGATCTACCTTGGGTTGTCTCCTCCCGACATGGGGATTATCAGCGCACCCAAAACCTATTGACGGAACTCTCAACGCAAGAGCCAATCTCCCCGACAAACTTTAGTCTCTCTGTTCACAATGCTATTGCTGGACAATTTGCCATTGCCACAGGCAACAAACAGCCTCAAACAGTTTTAGCTGCTGGGCCAAAAAGTTTTGAGCTTGGATTGCTAGAGGCATTTTGTTTGCAGCAAGAATTAGGTCAGCCTGTCGGTTATATCTATTATGACCAAGCATTACCACAACCGTATGAACCCGAACTTAGCACGGACAAGATCTGTATTGCGATGATTCTGACTGATATCGCCCCCAGAAATAAGGAACCAGCTATTCAGATAACCTATACAGCAACAACAACGCCGGCCACTGACTCTAATGTTGATGGCATCTTGGAATTGACTCATTTTATCGACAGTGACGCGCCAACCTTTAATATTCCTCTTCCATTTGGTTCGTTTTTTATGGAGCGCATCCATGGATAAATTAGCTTATTTTCTGCGTATTTGCGCCGTTGGCATTGGTTTCATGAGTTTTGGCATCGGAGGCTTTCTTTTAGGTTCGCTTATTTTTCCAGTAATTATTTTGGGGACACGCGATAAGGATAAGCGACGTCATCGCGTACGCTCAATGATCCGTGTAACTTTTAAGCTATTTTTAGGACTACTTGAATTCTTAGGTATCATTAAACTTGTGGTCCACGATTTATCAAAGCTAGATCAATTAAAGGGATGCTTAATCATTTGTAACCATCCCACACTGATTGATGTGGTTATCATTATGGCGTATATGAAAAATGTCCAATGTGTGGTCAAAAAAGAGCTGTGGTCTAGCTTTTTCCTTGGTGGCGTCGTCCGAGCTGCGGGCTATTTCCGCAATGACACGGATCCTGAATTATTTTTGGCAGAATCAAAACGCCAACTTCAAAGTGGTGAAAACATTTTAATATTCCCCGAAGGAACTCGCACAAAACCCGGTCTCCCTCTTAAATTGGTTCGTGGATTAGGGAATTTGGCATTGGCAGCGAATGCTAATATCCAATCCCTGGTTTTACGATGCAATAATGTTTTCTTAGCCAAAGGGCAAAAATGGTATCGCCCCCCGGCTAGCCGAACAACATTAGAGCTCAGTGTTGGCTCCTATTTTTCTTTGGACCAGTATGATTCAGAAATGCCAAGATCTATTAGAGTTCGTGGCCTGATGAAAGATATTCAAACTTATTATAACAGGACGTTAAATCATGAATGATTTAGAAACAAAAATTAAGCAGCTTATTATTGATTCGCTGAACCTAGAAGATATTAGCATTGACGATATTGACAGCACAGAGGCACTGTTTGTGGATGGGTTAGGTTTAGACTCCATTGATGCTTTAGAATTAGGTGTCGTCCTGCAGAAAGAATTTAATATTAAAATTAAGGTTCAGGATGATGAGATTAAAAAACATTTTTATTCAGTAAGGGCACTTGCTGAATTTGTAAGCAATCAACACTAAGAGATTCACGATGACGAAAAATGAAATTTTCAATCAAATTTCAGACTATCTTGAAGAGTACTTTGAAATTCCTCGCACTTCAATTACCCTGGAAGCAAAACTATTCGAAGAATTAGATTTGGATAGCATTGATGCTGTGGATTTAATCGTAAAGCTACAAGAATTGGCAAAGAAAAAAATCTCCCCAACTGAGTTCAAACAAGTCCGGATAGTGGGTGATGTTGTTAACAAGGTACACGATCTTGTCCACCAAGAATAAGGCAAAACTGTTACGACGACTTTGGGGCGGTATATCCCTTACTTATCCCGCTCTAATTTATCTTTATCTAAAAGAAACGTCCGTAACATCGATTATCCCCTTATTGTATCCTATGGCCATAAATTTGATGGTTGCAGGATCCTTTGGGATGAGTCTTCTATATCCACCTTCGATGATTGAACGTATAGCACGACGCATGAAGCATGATCTGGATGAGCGAGGCATTGTCTATACTCGACAGGTCACTAAAATTTGGTTTGGGTTCTGCTTAATGAATGCTGGAGTTTCCTTACTAACGGCGCTCTATGGCGATGTAAAAATATGGGCTCTCTATAATGGTTTTATTTCCTATATTTTGATGGGTAGCCTTTTTATTGTTGAATACAGTGTTCGTCAATACAGACGTCGCCATAATTTGATGTAGGTGTTGTATGGGCTCTCCCCTTCCTTTCTTACCTCTTGAGCAATTATTACCCCATCGGAGTTCTGCCGATTGGACGCATATTTTCTTAACAAACGACAGTTTTAAAAAAGACTGCGCTCGACTATATACTTATCTGACAACGATTAAACCCTCTAGAATTATCTTGCGGCAATCAGACAGAGCTGCTTTTCTTGCCTCCTTATTGGTGGCGTTTCACACCGGCACCCCAGCAGTCCTACCCCATTTACAAGCCCCTGGGGCTTTAGAAGAACTTATTCAACCAGGTGACCTGGTGATAGATGATACCTTCCGTATACCTGACACTTATGGAGAAGCCGATCTTAACCACTTTTCTGAACCAGAGACTACAACCTTATGCCTATACACGTCTGGATCCACGGGATCCCCTAAAGCTATTAGCAAAACACTACGACAATTAAATGCCGAAATTATGACTCTTAATCAGATGTGGGGGCAAACTTCTTGTCCAGCTGTCTGGTCAACGGTGCCGCATCATCATATTTACGGATTGCTTTTTTCCTTACTGTGGCCGGCCTGTGCGGGGTATAAAATTATCCCCCAAACCATTCAATTCTGGGAAGAGATTGCAAACAAGGCATCCGATAAAGATTTCTTAATTGCCAGTCCGGCTCATCTGAGCCGTATGGCAGCCATTGAGTCAGGCCCCCGCGTCCGTATTTTCTCTTCAGGGGCCCCCTTAACCTTTGATCACGCCCAAAATTGCCAAACTATTTTAGGAAGCTTACCCTATGAAATTCTGGGGAGCACAGAAACCGGTGGGATCGCCTATCGTCAGCAAGAAAACGCCAACCAACCGTGGACACCTTTTTCTGACATCACTATTAAAAGCAATAAAAACCAAAATTTGATTTTAAAATCCCCCTATCTTGCTAATGATCAATTCTATCAGACGGAAGATCGAATTGAATTACTTGAAACTGGCCAATTCAGATTGCTGGAACGTGCTGATCGTATTGTCAAAATTGAAGGCAAGCGTGTGAGCCTAACTGATATTGAAAAACGATTAACCAACCTGGAGCTAATTGATAGAGCCGTTGCCTGCGCGCTCTCTTATAAGCGTAACGAAACAGCAATTGTTGCAGTTTTATCAGAGTTGGGGAAAACAACCTATACTACACTGGGTAAAGCTAAATTCATTCGTCACTTACGCACTGAATTGTCCCACTACTTAGATCGAGTTGGGGTGCCACGTCGCTGGCGATTTGTCGACGAAATTCCAACCGACAGTCGGGGAAAAACACCAGCTTATTTAATCGCATCTCTTTTTGTTAGAGAAGACTAAGCCATGACAGAACCAGTTTTATTGCCACAAATTCTAGAAAAAACAGTTTCTGAAAATTCAGTCCAACTGGTATTGAGAATTCCTGAGAATTTGTTGTATCTTGACGGTCACTTTCCTCAAATGCCTATTTTGGCAGGCGTGGTCCAATTACACTGGGCTATACAATTTGCAAAAGATAAATTTTCAATAACAGATTTGATTGAGGATGTCTCACAAATAAAATTCAATAGCCTTATACATCCCCAAGATAAAGTGACGCTGACTCTGACACTTAATCCGGAAACGCAAACCCTGACTTATACCTATAAACTTGATGAAAAAATTTGTTCTTCCGGTCGTTTTGTGCCGATAAAAAAGTAAATTCCCATGTCGATTAAAATTTTAGCCCTCATTCCTACCTACAATCACCATAAAGCGTTGCCATCAATTATTGAGCGACTGATGCAAGTTAACATGGAAATTCTTATCGTTGATGATGGTAGCAATGAAATGACGCACCAAACATTAATCTCTTTGGCGAAACAGTATCCCCTTACGATCCTAACCTTGAAGAAAAATCAAGGAAAGGGAGCTGCTATCCATCAAGGATTACTGTGGGCTAAACAGCATGACTTTAGTCACGCCTTTCAAATCGATGCGGATGGTCAGCACAGTCTTGATAATTTACAAGGCTTTATGAATTTGTCTAGCAATAATCCGCATGCGCTGATCAGCGGGCAACCAATTTATGATGAGTCCATGCCGCTATCCCGTCGCATTGGTCGATGGTTTACCCATGTTTGGGTGTGGATTGAAACCTTGTCCTTTCGAATTACAGATAGCATGTGTGGTTTTAGAATTTACCCTATCGACTCAACGCTCAGTATCCTTAATTCTAAAAGCATTGGAACCCGGATGGATTTTGATACCCAAATCATGGTCCATCTATTTTGGCAGGGGGTGCCTGTGATCATGAGCCCTGTTCCAGTTACCTATCCCGATGACAATACATCAAACTTTGATGTCGTAAAGGATAACTGGCGCATCACCAAAATGCACACCAAACTTTTCTTCACGATGATTTTTAACCTAAAGAAAATTTTAAGCCACCGTCCCAATTACAGGGCCTTAACCTTGCAGGTAGAAAGTACTCACTGGGCTTCTCTTGAAGAACGGTCTTCCTTGATGGGAATGTTTGTGTTGGCGTATTGCTGCCGTTTTTTGGGTAAAAAACTTTGTATGGTGATTAGTACGCCGGTCATCCTTTATTATTACTGCTTTAACAAGATTCAACGCCAAGCTTCGCAAGATTTTTTAAAGCACGCCTTTCAAATGGCAGCTCGCGTCGACAAGCCAAGCTCCTTACGTCACTTCTTTTCCTTTCTTGAAATGGCGCTGGATAAGTTTGGCGCCTGGACAGGGCAGATGACGTTTGATGAAATAGTATATACATCGGCTACAACTTTTAAAGATTTAATGGCACAACCAACAGGGGGGATGCTTCTGGTATCCCATTTGGGTAACATGGAGTTTTGCCGCGCCGCCACTTCCCTAGAGCACAAAAATCGCCTGCATCTCCTTTTACACAGCAAGAATGCACAACGGTATAATCAATTCATCAAAGCCTTTAACCCGTTGTCAAATTTAAATATCATTGAAATCACCAGCATCAATCCTGCAACAATTATTTATCTGCGTGATCGCATTGCTCAGGGGGACTGGGTTATCATTGCTGGGGACCGTATTCCGCCCCATAATACACGGCGCATAACCTATGTTCCCTTTCTGGGGAGAGAAGCACCGTTTTCGCAAGGTCCCTATATTTTGGGATCTTTACTTGAATGCCCCGTTTATATGGCTACAGCAGTTCGAGACCAGGCAAAAATGTCTGTTAATCTCGAAAAATTAGCCGATAAAATTGTCCTCCCCTCCTCAAACAAAACCGACACTATAGACAGTTACGTCACTATTTTTTCAAGATACCTGGAAAAATTTAGCCTAATGTATCCGTATCAGTGGTTTAACTTCTTTAACTTTTGGAAATAGTTCCTATATACATTAGGAAGATAACAAAGAGGCCTATAACGAATATGATGACTCAAATTGTTCTCGATGCAAAACGTCCCCTTACCATAGAAGAAGCCTATGCATTATCTCGTCAAACGCTCAAAATAACACTTTCTTCCGATGAGAATTTTAAGACCTATATTCAAAAAGGGGCTGATTTTCTAAGCCACCATTTCGATAAGGAAGGTGCTATTTATGGCGTTACGACAGGCTATGGAGACAACTGTGATCGCGCTGTTCCTCTTGATTTAGTAGAAGATCTTCCTCTCAATCTGTCACGATTTCACGGTTGTGGATTGGGTGATTACTTAACCCTCTCACAAACCCGTATGGTGCTAGCAATTCGCCTCTCAACCCTTTGTCATGGCTATTCTGGCGTCAGCTTTAACTTATTGAAACGTCTAGAGTTATTATTAGACCATGATATTTTACCTGTTATTCCAAGTGAAGGGTCAGTGGGGGCGAGTGGTGACTTGACTCCCCTCTCTTATGTGGCAGCCGTTATTATGGGTGAGCGGGACGTTTGGTATAAGGGCACAAAACGATCAACAGCAGAGGTTTATGCTGAGCTTGGCATTCCAAATTATAAAATGCGCCCCAAAGAACCGTTGGCAATCATGAATGGTACCGCCGTGATGACTGCTTTGGCAGTGGAAGCCTTTAAGCGTGCTGAGTATTTAAGCCGCTTAACAATGCGCCTTACCGCCTTAACCTCGCTCGCGATTAAAGGGAATCCTCATCATTTTAATGAAGATTTATTTGCGACCAAACCCCATCCCGGCCAAATGCAGGCTGCCGCCATGATTCGCTTGGATCTGAGGCAAGCACCTTCTAGCTTTCCAGAAGGCCGACTTCAGGATCGCTATTCCACCCGCTGTGCCCCCCATATCATTGGGGTGCTCGAGGATATGCTCCCTGTTTTCAGGAACATGATTGAAATAGAAATGAATTCGGCCAATGATAATCCTTTAATTTATAACGAACAAATTCTACATGGTGGCCATTTTTATGGAGGACACATCGCCTTTGCCATGGACAGCTTAAAGAATCTTGTGGCTAACTTGGCCGATTTGCTTGATCGTCAGATGGCCGTCTTGGTGGACCCTAAGTTTAATAATGGTTTGCCTGCTAATTTATGTGGCATCAAGGGGGATCGCTTATCCATTAATCATGGTCTAAAAGCTTTACAAATCGGTGCCTCTGCTTGGACGGCTGAGGCCTTGAAACAAACCATGCCGGCCAGTGTTTTCTCCCGCTCAACAGAAAGCCATAATCAAGATAAAGTCAGCATGGGCACCATTGCCGCGCGCGATGCCCTGCGGGTGAGTCAACTCACCGAACAAGTCGCCGCAGCCCAACTGATCAGCACCCTACAAGCTTTGCGCCTTAGAGAACAAGAAGGATCACTATCCCTTGACAATTACCCGTCAGAAATTCAAAGTTTCTTAACTGGTGTTGCTCAGTATGCTCCTTTCATCGGCGAAGATCAGCCTTTAGATGACTGCTTGCGTAATCTGATCAGCGCCATCCAAACACGCCAATTTCCTCTTTATGGAGTAGGAGAATAACCAATGATTGCCTCTTTAAGTATAAAATATCCTATTAAAATTCATTACTTTGATGTGGATCCGATGAATGTTGTTTGGCATGGCAACTATGTGCGATTTATGGAAATTGCGCGCACTGCCCTTATTGCGCAAGTGGGATATGATTATGCAGCCATGGATGCGTCAGGCTATGTATGGCCAATTGTTGATATGCGAATCAAATACGTTCGTCCTCTGACGCTACAACAGGCGGTGGTCATAGAAGCCACCTTGGTCGAATATGAGAATAGAATTGTGGTGGATTACAAATTTATTGATCACGAAACGGGCAAATTACTCACCAAAGCCACCACCACTCAAGTTGCTGTGAAGATGGGTAGTACAAGCATGGATATGGTTTGTCCGGCCGATTTCGTCAATCGTGTTAAACAATATTTAGAGAGCCAAGCATGTTCAGAATAATTACAGTTTTCCTAGTAATCATAGGCTTGCTGGCTCAGGTTGCAATCTCAGGCCAAAACCAACCCCTTGACAAAATCAGTCAGACCCTAGAGCATGACGGTGTCTTAACAGCATCTTTTATCCAAAAGAAAACAATCACAGGACTGCCAAATCCGCTTGTTTCAACCGGCACCGTGACAGTACAAAATGGCAAAGGCATTGTTTGGAAAACTGAAACGCCTTTTCCTGTCACTCTATTACTCAATCAACAGGGAATTTTCCAGGTTGAGGGTACAAAGAAAACAAGTCTAGCTGGCGGGCAAAGGCGAGACAAAAACCTCCTTAACATTTTAACTAACGTTCTAAACGGTAATTTTAACACGATAACTGAATTCAAGGTGAATGTTCTTGAGATGACTGGTGATAACCATTGGAAAATTGATTTATTAGCCCAAGGCGCCATTGCCAAATTTATCACAAAAATTCAGATTGAAGGGGATCAGTTTATCCGTCAAATCTCTATTCAGCGCGCCAATAAGGATAGAGATGTTATCACCTTGGCACAGCATCAAGTTACCAAAACTCCAGCAGCTGACATAGCAAAAATCCTAAATGACTAATCGATTTGCAACCCTTCATAAATTTATGAGTCTTATCTGGGGCATGTTCGTGATAGCCCTTGCTGGGTATTGTGCCCATGGATTTATGGTTGGTGAGAAAATTAAATTTGATATCCTGGACATGTTGCCCTCCAGTCACTCAGAATCCATTCAAGAAGTTCGCCATCTTCTGGATGACACCAATATCATTCAAAAAGTTGTGATTTTTGTCGGCCATGAAACCCCTGAGATCGCTAAAACAGAAACAAAAAAATTAAAGAATTCTATAATCCAAGCAGGGCTTCCTCTGACCGAACAACCCATCCAAAGCACAGCGGAAAGCTATAAAAAACTCTTTACAGATTTGTTTCCCTACCGGTCATTCTTTTTAACCCCGGCAGATCGCCATCACGTAGAGACCGATTCTGAAGATCAATTGGTGGCCCGCGCCATTGCGGAAATTATGGCGCCTTTTAGTCCGTCCAATATTAAACAAGATCCCTTTAATCTATTTACTCATTATGTAAAGCTAAATAGTCCAACCTCCCCCTTTCACATAGATGAAGAGGGCACCTTGTTTATTACTGATGACCATAAAACGTGGTCTATCTATTTGGGCACCATAACAGCTCCCGCTTTTTCCTTAGAGGTTCAGAAAAACTTCATCGATAAACTGACGCCTATCTTGAATGAACTCGGCAAAGTTCCCAATCTTGAAATTTTAAAAACAGGTAGTATTTTCTATGCTGCTGCCGGTGCCCAGCAAGCCCAAGATGAAATTTCATTGATTGGATCCCTCTCATTTATTGGAATTGTTTTATTATTGGTTGGAATTTTTCGCAATCTATGGTCGCTTTTCTTTGCCTTTAGTGTCATTTCAACCTCAGTAATTATGGGGCTTACAGCCTGCTTAATCCTGTTTGGAAACATCCATATCTTAGCCTTGGTTTTCGGATGCTCCCTTGTCGGCATTACTGTCGATTATGCCTTGCACTATAGTTGTGCCAGCTATCAAACCTTTGCTTCTCCATTTGATGTTTTCAAGAAATTGATGCCTGCCCTTCCCTTAAGCGCCATCACCTCCGCCACCGGCTTTGCTCTTTTACTTCTCGTTCCCTTTCCGGGGGTTCAACAAATGGCTGTTTTATCATCCGTGGGTTTAATGAGCGCTCTTTTCACTGTTTTCCTGTGGGGACCTTATCTCATTCCTTCCCACAAAAAAAATATCTCAAGCTTTGGTGAATGGTGTCAAAAATATTTAACCTTAATTGCTAACCATGGGAGTACACCCACCGCCAAATCCATCTGTTTCATAATAAGTATGGTAATTCTAGTCATTGGCAGTTTTCAGCTCTCTTTTGATGATAACTTGCAAAGCTTACAGTCCCTGAATCCAGCTCTAAAACAGCAAGAAAATAAAATTAATTCCCTGATGATAACTGATTCATCTCCTAACTTTATCGCGGTTAAAGGTACGTCGTTACAAGACGTGTTAGAAAAACAAGAAAAGCTTTTGCCAGGGTTGGATTCCCTGGGCATTTCTTATCGTGCTTTAGCTGCGCTTATCCCCTCTCAAATGCGTCAAAAAAGCAACCAAGACTTGCTGAAAGAGCATTTATATACGCCCACCATTCTGGCTAAGCTAGAACAATCCCTGGGACAAAAAGGGATCAGCCAAAACAGTAATTTTGGCCTTAATGGAGCTCCCCTGGATCTTTCCCTCAGCGATCTTCCCCTGGGTTTAAAAGAGCTTGCTTATACGTCAGAATCTGGTGAGGTAACCGGTCGCATTATGCTGAGCCACATCCCCGACGAGACGGCCTTGAAAAAATTCATGAATCAACACACAGAAGCGTGTTATATTAACCCCGCCCAAGAATATTCCAATTTATTTACTCTCTACCGACAGTTAGTTATCACCTTAATAGGTCTTATTCTAGTTGGAATAGCAACGATTATAGTTATTGGCGTTAATCTTACTGCCGCGCGTCAGATTATTACTCCCCTCACGATAGCTCTTTTTGGAAGCATTGGTTTGTTGGCAATAGCCACGCCTCTCAATCTGTTTCATGCAATGGGGCTATTGCTATCACTGTGCATTGGCATCGACTATGCCCTTTTTCTCTATTGGGGAGCAGCGAAGTCGACAGCAACAAAAAATAATCTACTTTTATTATGTAATGGTCTATCATCCATAACCACCGTTTTATCCTTTGGATTATTGGCCTTTAGCCAAACAAGAGCCGTCCACAGCTTTGGGCTTAGCGTTTTTGTGGGAATTACAGTCTGTTTTATTGTAACGACAATTTTTCTAGGCGTCAGAGGAAAAAAATAAATGAATAAATTGATCCAAAGATTTTTTCTTACCAGTGCTTGTTTGATGCTATCAAACTGTTCTTCTCTTTTACCTGAGTTGAGATCAGAATTACCCTTGCAAAAACCTACTGATAAAGTGATTGAACTGGCGCCCGGCGTTCAGATGCAGCTCGCAAATGTCTGGCCTTTAAAAGGTCAGGGAACCTATTTGCAACGGATCAAAAGCTCTATTGGCCAGCAGCAGTATACCCTGACAGTTCATATTACACTTGAGCCAACCAAACTTGAATTTGTCGCCTTTAATGATATGATGGGACGTCTTTATTCTCTAAAGTGGACCCCCGATCAGACACTATGGGAAGCTTCAGATTATATTCCCGACACCATGAGGCCTGAAAATATTATTGGTGATTTTTTGTTAGTCCATCTAGAAATTGATCAACTGAAAGCCAATATAAAAGGGGCAGATGTTATTGAGCACGGCAATGAGAGAATTATTCAAACCCCGAGCGGTATTGTGCGCAAAATAACACGATTTAACCGCCAAGGAGATTTATGGCAAAAAGCAAGGATCCAAAATCCTAAAATTGGCTATAACCTTGATATTGAGACACTCCCCACACCATGATAGAGCATAATAAAATTTATTTGAATGATTTAGGTCTGGCTTGTTCTTTAGGAATAGGCAAACAGGCCATAAGCGACGCTTTATTTGCCCCTACTCTATCCTTCGAAAAGGAAGCTAATAACACGGCAAGCGAGATAGTGGCGTCAGGACGAAGCGTGGTGGTTAAACGTGTCCCCGGCTCCTTAGAGGCAATTAAATCGCCCTTTCAAAAGATGGATACGCGCACCAATCGGATTCTTAAATTAGTCCTGGATGAAATAAAAACGCCTATTAATCATGCTAAATCAATGTATGGATCGCATCGGATCGGCATTATTTTAAGCACCAGCACCAGCGGCATGCAAGAAGGGTATGAGGCCCTTACCCATTATCAACAAACCGGAACTTGGCCGGACTCTTATTGTTATCGCCAACAAGAATTTCATAGTCCAACAGATTTTGCCGCTGAATATCTGGGCATTGGCGGGCCTGCTTATACGATCTCCACTGCTTGTTCATCCAGCGGTAAAGCCTTATGTTCGGCGGCTCGCTTGATTAAGGCAAATATTTGTGATGCTGTTATTGTCGGCGGTGTTGATTCGTTGTGTGATTTAACCCTAAATGGATTTGAATCTTTGGACTTAATCGCTCAAGATTTATGCTCCCCCTTTAGTCGAAACAGGCAAGGTATTAATATTGGCGAAGGCGCTGCCGTCTTTCTTATGTCGCGTCAGCGCAGCGATATAGAATATGCAGGCGGTGGAGAAAGTTCGGATGCCTACCATATAAGTTCCCCCGCCCCAAACGGTGAGGGGGCTGAAGCAGCGATCAAAGCGGCCCTTGCTCAAGCTAATCTATCTATAGATGACATTTGTTATATCAATCTGCATGGAACCGGAACATCTACCAATGATTTATGTGAAAGTCACTGTATAAGCCGGTTATTTGGCACGACTATTCCCACAAGTTCAACCAAAGCTTTTATCGGCCACACCTTGGGTGCAGCCGGTGCTTTAGAAGCTGGATTTTTATGGTTAAGTTTACAGCAAGACCATCAAGCAACCATTCCCGCTCTGCCTCATTTATGGGATGGCGAAAGAGATCCAAGCCTGCCTCCTCTTTATTTTACAACAGCAGGCGAAAGACTAAAACCTAAGGGATCCCATTATTGCCTGATGAGCAATTCATTCGCTTTTGGCGGCAGTAATGTCAGTTTGATTTTACGTAAGGAAGTTTCCCATGATTAAGTATCAAGATCTGTGCCTGGCGGACATTCTTCCCCATAAAGCGCCCATGATCCTTTTGGATAAAGTTATTGAGTTTAGAGAAGATTTGATCCACACCTCGGTTACGATTACCAAAGAATCTCTGTTCCTAGCGAATGGCAATGTCCCTTCGTATATTGGGTTAGAATATATGGCCCAGGCTATTGCTGCGTGGAATGGTATTGTCTCGAGGCAACTCCCCCCCTCCCAGCAACGACTTGGCTTTTTATTGGGAACGCGGAAATTAAAACTTCAAAGACCTGCCTTTCCGGTAGGAATTAAACTCGATGTGTTTGGCAGGTGCAATTATACGGATGGTGAAATGGGATCTTTTGACTGCTGGATCGACCATGAGGGCACACAAGTAGCGTCGGCAACCCTAACTGTTTTTCAACCCCAATCCATAGAGTCTCTATAATGCAAAACAATGAAAAAACTATCCTTGTAACCGGTGCCAGCAAGGGAATTGGCCAAGCCATCGCCTTAGCGGCAGCTCAAGCAGGCTATACCCTTGTTATTCACTATAATCGCGATCGAGACAGCGCTCTGCAAACTCAAAGAGACATTGAGACACTTGGGGGGGAGGCACGCCTCCTTAGTTTTGATGTTAGTGACCGGGCCACCTGTCATCATATCCTTGAAGCGGATATTCAAGAATACGGCGCCTACTACGGCGCTATCTTGAATGCTGGAATTACCCGCGACAACGCTTTCCCAGCTTTGGAAGATGATGATTGGGATAAGGTTATCCATACCAATTTGGACAGTTTCTATAATGTCCTTAAACCCATTATCATGCCGATGATTCGAACCCGCAAACCGGGAAGAATTATTACGCTCTCGTCCGTTTCTGGATTGGTTGGCAACCGGGGACAAGTCAACTATAGTGCCTCCAAAGCTGGTATCATTGGCGCCACAAAAGCGCTCGCCCTTGAACTTGCAAGTCGTCATATCACCGTCAATTGTATTGCCCCCGGCGTTATTGAAACTCAAATGGTCAAAGATATTCCTTTAGACCACATTATACCTTTAATTCCTATGGGACGAATGGGCCAGCCTGCAGAGGTGGCAGCCACTGCTGTATTTCTTTTATCGGAGGCGGCTGGCTATATCACCCGCCAAGTTATTTCTGTTAGCGGAGGCCTTGTCTAATGCGTCGCGTCGTTGTCACAGGTATGGGTGGGATCACCGCCTTAGGTGAATCCTGGTCAGAAATTAAAGAAAATATGCAAAGCGGCAAAACCGCTACCCGTGTTATGCATGAATGGTCAGACCTTAAAGGAATGAACACTTGTTTGGGTGCCCCCCTCCCTGACCATTCTTTGGCAGATCGCTGGTCAAGAAAAAAAACTCGGACCATGGGACCTGTCTCCCTTTATTCTGTTTACGCGACTGAAAAAGCCTTAATCGATGCGGGTCTTCTGAATGATCCTATCCTTCAGAAAGGTAAGGTTGGCGTTGCTTATGGGTCTAGTTTTGGCAGCACGGCCCCAATGTATGACTTTGCTGAGCTTTTATTTAATAAAGATTTACACAAACTGACTTCAACCAGTTATATTCGGATGATGGGCCATACAGCCGCGGTTAATATAGGCCTTTTCTTCCAAATTAAGGGGCGCATTATTCCCACAGCAACGGCCTGCACCTCAGGAAGTTTGGCCATCGGTTATGCGGCCGAAGCTATCCGATACGGCAAGCAAGATATCGTGATTGCGGGCGGCGCCGAAGAATTATGCCCGTCCATGGCCGCTGTGTTTGATGTTCTGTATGCCACCAGTACTACCAAAGACCCCAGTCTTAGCCCCCGTCCTTATGATGCTCAAAGGGATGGACTTGTCTTAGGAGAAGGTGCCACATCCTTAATACTTGAAGATTATGACCATGCCAAAGCACGCGGAGCGACCATTTATGCAGAAATCGTTGGCTTTGCAACCAATATGGATGGCAACCATATTACGCAACCATCCCCCCATACTATTGAAACTGTTATGAAACTATCATTAGAGGATGCCCAATTATCCCCTAACGATATTGGGTTTGTCAGTGGCCATGGGACCGCAACAGAATTTGGGGATATTGTTGAATCAACAGCAACTCATGCCGTTTTTGGCAGCCACAAACCAATCCATTCCCTCAAAAGCTATTTTGGTCATACTCTGGGAACCTGTGGTGCGTTGGAATCTTGGTTGGGGATTGAAATGATGCGTGATCAATGGATTGCTCCCACGGCCAACCTTGTGACCGTCGATGAACGTTGCGCTCCGTTGCATTATATCAAAGGCACAGGGCTTCATTTAGATACAGATTATTTTATGAACAACAACTATGCTTTTGGTGGGATCAATACCAGCTTAATTTTCAAAAAAATTAATTAATTATATTTTTTTGACAAATGTTATTAAAATTTATCTAATAAAAGTAATATTTCTATAAATTGGCGCATTCCCCCCTATGAAAAAAATACTTTTAAGCCTTTGCTTCTGGTCTTCTCTCAATGCTATGGAAGGAGGTGATGGGGGGCCTTCAACGGATCCCTTTGCACGCACAGATTACGCAAAGGCTTTTGCCCCTCAAGTTTTCAAGAAATTTCTTCCCCTTCTAGAGGAAAATGGTTCTATCATTAATATGCCAGAAGATCTAATTTCTTCTGAAAATAAATCTAGTAAGTCAAAGAAATACAAACCTATTTCTAATCTTTCTGAAGAAGAATACAAAGAGCAACAAAAGCTTTTAGTGCAAGCAATTCAGCAGCAATTAACGAATGCTAAGCGTAATGCTATTTTGCGTCCCCTTTATGAAGCATTTATAATTTGTAGTGTTCAAGGGGCGAGTACAGTTGCCATGTTAACATTTATGCCACCGGATAGTGTGGGGGGTGGGTTCGGGCTTTTCAGCATGCTAAATTTAGTCGGATGGGTAGCAAAAGACGCTGGTAAAACATTATATACTTATTATAGACCAGGCAACGATCCTTTACAACGTTGGGAAAACAAGTTTAGCAAGGTTCTACCCTATATTCCTCACCAGTTATGGCCGAAAATTATTGATAAATTCGGAGCCGTTCGAATGGGGCGCTATAGCTATGCCCAAGCAACAGATTTTTTTAATATTGTATTTAATTTACCAACTATACACCGCTATCCTTATCATCCTCCTTTAACACTAGACGAGCTTGATAATAAATCGAAGGTGATCAATAAATTTATCCATAAGTTTTTTGAAGATTACAAAGACCCTGATGACCCGATCTTAGGGATTCGAGCAGCCTGCAAAACTTATTTACAAAAATTGGCTAAGGATGAAGATGGTTTTGTATGTATTCACTTGGAAGGACCCGGCGGTATAGGTAAAACCCACTTCTCTAAAAAGCTGAGTGAGCAATTAGGAATCGCTTTAGGACGAAAGATTCCGCAGCAAGAAATTACGATACGGAATATGATCCCATCCGAATTAGAAGGCGACACACAAACACCGGGTCAAATCTTATTAGCTCTTGCAGAAGTTGGCAAGAAGAAGAGCCCTTTCGGTATTTTGATATTTGATGAAGCGACTTGGTTAAATAGTGTGTTACAAGAAAGTTCCAAAAAGATATTTGAGCCTAAGTTAGGATCCTTTATTTCCCAATATTTGGATGGTTTAGAGGTCTCTTTCAAAGGATTCTTGCTGATTTTTATAAGCAATAACCCAATTGAAGATAAAGCCCTAAAATCTCGGTTTATTAATGTAAAATTCCCTAATCTAAAAAAAGAAAGTTTAATTTCTATGGCTTGTAAAAGTATAACTCAGTATACGGAAGGAACCTATTTAAGAGAAGAAGATCTAAAAAATGCTACTGAAATTACAGAAGCTTTAGAGCGCTCTACCACCATGAGAGACATTGCAATAGAATTCCCGATTGCTATTGAGAAAATTAGGGCGAAACAAGAAAGAATGAAGGAGGGGGATTAACCTCCTCCTTCCGAATGACAAGCTTGTTAAATATATTCCTGCAGAGCCACAGTAGTTATATACTGACCTGCCAATTTCTTTTTAACCAATTCATCTGCCACTTTAAAAGCTCTAACAGCATTGACGCGTCCTTGTCCAAAGATTTCTGATTTAAACTCAATACCATGATTATTATCACCCCAGAATTGATCACAAGATTGAATTAAGCAATCCTTCAACTCAACAGCATTCAATTGTGGGTAATATTTACTCATCAGCGCTAAAATCCCGGAAACATGAGGGGTCGCCATCGAAGTTCCAGACATGGAATCAAACTCATCCATTGCCACAGTTGCTATTACATTTTCGCCTGGTCCGAAGACAAAATTATCCGAAAGCTTGCCGGGCAAATTGGAAAATTGGCTAATGGTTTGGCCATCTTCTTTTAAAGAGCCAACCAATAACATCCGCCGCGCCAACGATTGATTTTTAGATAGAATCCATGCCCCATGAGTTGCCATCCAGATTCCCTTATTCCAATAGGTCAAAAAGCTGGGGTTTAGGTCATCCGTGACAAATTTTGAATCATTACCCGCCGCCATTACCAGAATACGGTCATTTTTTTCAAGTTCCTCAAGCAATCTATCAAAATCGCGCATTTTAAGCCGATTGACCAAATAATGGAAGGATGCACTAATAACCTTAGCATTGCTGCCTTTGATTCTTTTTATTAATTCATCCACCCCTTCAAACTCGACAGGCAAGACCTTAGCTCCATAAGCCACACCCTTATGAGTTCCAGATCTTTTATCTGCTGCGATCGTGCCGGCAACGTGAGTGCCATGGAGATCATCTGCTGTATATTTTTCGCCCCGCGCAGGACGTTTTATATAGCGATCTTTAATACTGAAATTAACATGGCAATTGCCAACAAAGCCACAATCCCAAACAATGACATTTGTTCCCTCTCCACTCACCCCTAAATTATGCAATTCATCCACCCCGGTTACTTTATGGGGATGCAGCGGACCGTGAAGCAAGTATGGATTCGGATCTTGGTGAACTATTGCGTCAATTTCTTTCCATTTTAAAATTTCTAACAGCTCTACCTCTAAAAATTCCTGGAAACGGTCAGAAAATTTAACTTTGCCAAAATTGGGATAAGAGTCATACTCGGAAGTACCATATTCTTGGATAAAGCGGCGAGTATAGTTAACCCAGTATTCATGCTCTCTAATTTTTTCGAATGTATAATTATACAGATCTTTTTTCTTATAAAATAGCTGACTAATGGTGGGGTACTGATAGGGATTGTACAATTTTTGCTGACTGTATAGGTATTCAGCGCGACGAACCTCTATATTAAGATCAGTCTGATCAAAATAAAACGTATTAGCTCGATATTCTGATCCTAAACGGTTGACTATTTCACTTTTAACCAACATAAAATCTCGTGCCCGATCCAAATCCATGGTGGCCAATTCTTGTTCAAAGGAAAACACTAAGGAACTACTGGTCAAGCTTAGACAGAAAAATCTCTTGAAACAAAAATGCATAATTACCCCCAAAAATTGTAATAAAAATTAATATCGGCATTACAATTTAGAAATTAAATTATACACAATTAAAAAGGCGTTAAAGAACCCGAACTTTTTGGGTTGAGACAGGCTATTTTTTCTCGGCATGCATAGGGCAACGTGGAAACTCGAGATCAGAAGAGCTTCACCTATCATCTCAAGATCCCGGCTCTTCGGCCGGGAAGAACAACTTTTTTCTGAGCAACCAAAAGGCAATCTGGAAACTTAAATTTATATGAAAGCTTCCTCATTCCGGGCTTGACCCGGAATCCATTCCTGGATCTTCATACGAGAAAGATATAGCTGTGATAAAACCACACTGTCCGTAAACTCAAGGTATAGTTTCCGGGTCGCCCTTCGGTTGCCCGGAAAGAGGAAGTTTTGTGAAGGATGGGGGGTTTACTCTTTCTCCCTCCATGCCTGACCTACACCAATCAATATTACCCGGGATATCGCCTGTCAGCTCGAGTTCCCGGCTCTTTGGCCGGGAAAAGGAGAATCTTTAATAATATTTTTTCTTAAGCAACGGCCTGGAATGGATCTAAAAACGCGAGCTGTAACTCTTGAGCGACGACAGGATGAGTAATCTGTCCTTGGTAGACATTCAATCCATTGCGAAGATGGACATCCTCCCGCAGGACTGAGACTGTACCCTTTTGAGCTAAAGCAACGATAAAGGGTAAAGTGGCATTATTTAAAGCCAAGGTAGAGGTCCGAGCCACAGCTCCCGGCATATTAGTTACACAATAATGAATAATATCATCTTCAATATACACAGGATCAGAATGGGTTGTAGGGCGACTGGATTCAAAGCAACCACCCTGATCAATAGCCACATCAACTAAAACGGACCCTTTTTTCATTTTTTCAAAAGATCGCGGCTGACCAATTTTGGTGCGGCAGCCCCTGTCACCAAGACAGCCCCTACCACCAAATCAGCTATCGTTACATACTCTTCGATCAGATCTTTGGTGGAATAGAGCGTTTGCACCCGTCCATCAAACATCCAATCCAATTCATTCAAACGGCGTGGATTTCTGTCAAAAATTGCAACTTTGGCCCCTAGGCCAACAGCCATCTTAGCCGCATTGGCACCGACCACGCCCCCGCCAATTACAACAACCCGAGCCGGCGCCACACCCGCCACACCGCCCAGCAGAACACCTCGTCCTCCCTTCCCCTTTTCCAGATAAGAAGCACCAGCTTGAATGGACATGCGTCCCGCCACCTCACTCATGGGGGCCAGCAATGGTAATCCACCAAAAATGTCAGTGACGGTTTCATAAGCAATGGCTGTACAGCCAGAGTCCAACAACCCTCGGGCTTGATCGGGATCAGGCGCTAAATGAAGAAATGTGAAGAGTGTATGATGCGGCCGCAACATTTTCCATTCAACTTCTTGCGGTTCTTTCACTTTAACAATCATCTCAGCTTTGGAAAAAACATCTTGAGCGGTCGAGAGAATTTCAGCGCCCGCCTTGCGATAATCCTCATCACTAAAATCGATCCCCGTGCCCGCCTTGGTTTCGACATACACTGTATGCCCCACTCCAACGAGTTCACGAACAGAGGAAGGTGTCATGCCCACACGATATTCATGAATTTTAATTTCTTTTGGAACACCAATTTTCATCAGCTCACTCCTTAGTATATAAAGTTTGATTTTATGTGTTTTTAGCGCGGTGATACCGGAGGCTCAGTCGATTTATTGACACCAATTCCTAAAAATCGCATTAAAGCCACCAAATCTTCTGGAGAAGAACCGATTTCATTAAAAATTTCCATCAAAGATTTGTTTTCCCACGTAATGACGCGACGCAGTATTTGAGGTGCCGGACTATGAGGCTCTAACCCTTCGAGTAAATTAGCAATATCAGACAATTGCTTATAAGCCTGTTCCCGAGATTGAATGGCAGAAGGAACCATGGGTGAACTGGGCATAACGGGGGGTGCTATGGCCGACGCCGTCGCTTCATCTAATGTTTCTTCCGGATCTGTATCAGCCATCGGCGACGGAGGGGAAATAGATAAACTTAAAGATTCATTGGTTATGTCATTTGTAGCGCGCTGTCGTGTGGCCATTTCAGCTTTATAAATACGGGTCATTTCATCCAAATGCCCCCCAAGCTCATCAAACGCTAAGGTATTATTAGGAAACTTTTGATCAACGGCCCCTTTCAACTCATGCAAGGCAGAGGTTGCTGCCGCCAAACTTTCAAGATAATTATCCCCGTCCTCGGTCGAAACTCTTGATAAAAAAGTATAGCACTGTTTAAAATTAACTTGCCCCCGCTCCTCGGCCTTTTTAATCAACCTATCGGCATTGGGTGCTCGCTTTAAAACTGAATCGAGTCGTTGAGCTGCTAACCAATCGGCCAGTGTAACCCCTTCCCCTAATTCATTGGGAACAAAAATCAATTTGACAAGACGAGCACTGAGAGATTTATCCAGCCAATCATAAAATTGAGAACGATACTCAAAATCATCATTTAGAACAGTTGGATGAATGCTGTCCCAAAAGGTCGATGTTAGCTGCGTAATTAACTCTAATCCCCGCTTCAACCCCGGTACGGCGTCCATCATAACCCAGGCTTCCGCCAACCACCCAGCTATTTGTAAATCCTTAGTTTGACCAACCAAAGCGTGACAACATAAAGATTCTACCCGCCCCCAATCCGATCGTTTGAGATCATACTGCCAAATTCCATAAGACACTGTATCGTCATCTTCCCGTCGGGCATCACGAATATCATCGTAAATACGCTCATATCTTAAAGAAACTCCGCTCGGATTCTCCCCTAAAATGGGGACAACCAATAAATCAACTGCCTTAAAGCTTTCGCGTCCAGGATTTTCTGTCATAGCATCATCCTAATTCTTTATTCCTGGTGTCGGCAATGCAAGAGCTACCAATCCTGAACAAGGAGTAGTATTAAAGGACGATTGAAGGGACAGCAGTGAGATAACTAAGGGTGCCATTGCTCATTTCCTCTTGTGTCTTTTGATTAATCTTTGCATACTAAAAATGAAACGTAAATTTTTAATTAATTTTTTTAAGGATTTTAGTATGAGTCAAGATCTTCCTTTAGTACCGGCCATCCAATGGTACGAAGGAATGTTGCTGTCACCGCAACACTTTCAGCAGCTTGAATTAAGATCTCAACAAATCTTAACATCTCACCTTAAAAGTTTGACCCCCTACCACTGGGGTATTATAGATTTGGAATTCGACAGTATCACTATTCCTACTGGCCTATTACGCACTAACCATGTCAAGGCGATCATGCCGGATGGGTTAATTGTTGATTATACGGCTAAGCCCGATGCATTACAGCTGCAGCTGGATCTGAGCCCATTTCAAGATGCCTTGATGGACCATCAGCATACCGTTTATTTGTGTATTCCTGACATGATTCAAGGATCATCCCCCCTTACTGGTGAATGGCCGCGTTATTTAGCCACAGAAGGTGATGATGTCCTTGATTATAATGCGGCAGATAATGTGATTCACATTCCGCGTCTGCAACCAAAACTATCATTAATTTTGGCTGATGCTCCTCCAGCCCGTTATACGAGCATTCCAATTGCCAAGCTTGACTATATAGACGAGGTTTATTCTCTGGCGACATATATGCCCCCTTGTTTTACCATTCCCTCTCTTAGTAGTTTAGGTGAAAAATGCGCTAAAATGTTGCGGCGGTTCCGCGAAAAAGCAGCCTTTTTATCGGAAAAATGGCAAACACAGATTGGAACACCCTTGGTCGGAGAAACCTCAGCGCAACTCAAACCCATTGTTGAAAGTTTACCCCTCTTGGAACCCTTACTTCATTCGGGAAAAGCGCATCCTCAGGAAATTCATCATATGCTGTGTGTGGTGGCGGGCAAAATGTCAACCTTACGACTAGGGCAAATCCCGCCTGTCTTCCCAAGCTATAACCATAACGAAATTCTCAACAGTTGTCTGCCGTTGCTTGAATGGTCCACCATGATTGCTGATAGTTTGGAAAAAGCGTTCAGCGTCGTGCTGTTTGCTCATCAAGAGAATTACTTCTCCGTTAAACTTCAACCTGAGATTTTGACGCAACGACTTATGGTTGGCCTCAAAAGCAACGGGGCATTGACGGAAGGGGAACTGATTGACTGGATGAAAGATGCCATCATTGTCAGTGAATCGATGTTAGAATCGGTGCGTGTGCGCCGTATCGTCGGGGCCCCCCGCAAAGTCATGGATAACAGCGAGATCAATGATCTGATGCCAGGCCGCGGTATCGTTCTATTTAGTGTTAAGACTGATAATGCATTTGTCTCAGCAAATGATCGACTCTACATCTTTAATCCAGCTGATACCCCAGATAAACGCCCCACCGAAGCTGTGCTTTATTTGCGTCATTCGGAATTGAGACGAGATGTAATCAAGCAAATTGAAGAGGCAGGAATTTAAGAAACTGGAAAGAAATGAGTAAAAATGACTATTGATGCATCCGCTGTCACAAAGAACTTTCTAATGCAAAATTTTCAAGAATTTTACAGGGAATTACTCATTCAAAAAGAAATTGCCCTGCGCACCTTGGAAGATCTTCCCAATATAACATCACCGGAGACTGCTCCGACCGTTGAGGCCTCTCTTTCGAATGAAGAAACGCCCCAAGAAATAAAAATTGAGACCATAACAGATTCAATTCAACATACATTTCGGATAATGTTCGAACGGTTTTCGCTGAATGCTCAAAACCAAGTCGGCGAATTTGCTATTAGCCACTTCCAAGATGCTCTCTATGCCATGGTTGCCCTTTTGGATGAGACTTTTTTATCTTTTTCCTGGGTGGGCAAAGGGCGCTGGGAAAGAAATTTGATGGAAAAGCAAGTTTTCCACACTCAAATTGCTGGCGAATTAGTTTTTCGTAAAATTGATGACTTATTAGCCGGCAATGACCCTGTTCGCAATGATGTGGCGAACATTTACATGATGATTTTATCCCTTGGCTTCAAAGGTAAATATCGCGATGAGGATACTGAGAATCAAATTACTTGGTATCGTCATGAACTCTATAAGATGATTAATCGGCATGCCCCCCTTCTCTTTAGTGTTGGACGCGACTACCTTATTCCCGAGTGTTATCATCATATCATTTCCATGCCTGCGGGAAGGGGTGTCCCGGATGTTCGCAGTTGGGTCACCGCCTTTGCTGCAATTTTGTTTGTATTTATCGTCGTCTCTTCATTCTTATGGTTCAAACTTGTTAAAGACATGGATGATGCCCTAGGACAAATTTTGACTCAAGCACAAAAGTTAGGCTTATCATGAAGACCATTATGGACTTTATTTCAGGATTGAATGCATATCTTCACATTCTGGTGATTGTGAGTTCCATCATAGCCCTTTTATTGATGTTACTGTTTTTGTACTTTACTTCGCGCAAGGTCAAAACTGAAATTGATAAACGTGTGCCGGGGGGAGCGCAGAAAGAAACTGACAACCTACCACCGGCAGAGGATCAAACACCGCCATGGGGTGGTTTGCTCTCTCGCTATTTGACTCTGAAGGGATACTTTAAAGTTGGCGATATCAGCCTTATCTTCCTCAGAGCCTTGGATATGCTGAAGGATCGCCTTGATACAGTCAATTATAAATACTTTTTACCCTGGTATTTGATGATCGGGCCCTCTGGATCGGGTAAAACAAGCCTAATGAACCGCGGTGATTTTGTCTTGCCGCTTGGAAAGCCCACCTTTGATATCAATGAAGATAACCCGGGAATCCGCTGGTGGTTCTTAAATCGAGGTATTGTTATTGATATCCGGGGCGATTTTTTAATTAAGACACGGGGAACGGATGCGGATGAGCGCGGCTGGCAAACCGTCATCAATCTTTTAACTCGCTACCGGCATCGCCGCCCCCTAGATGGGATCATTCTCACGATTCCTGCCCCAGAACTATATGGAAAAAATAAACTATCAGCTGAGGAAATTGGTGATCGGGGGCGCTATATGGCGCAAAAATTAATTGCGGCTCAGAATTATATGGGCTTAAGAATTCCTGTGTATGTCGTCATAACAAAAACAGATATCGTACCCGGTTTCAAAAACTTCTGCAGCAGTATCCCCGCTGATAATCGCCACAATATGATTGGCTGGTCATCTCCCTATACTGTTGGAACGGCTTATTCAAACAGTTGGGTTGCCGAAGCCTTTGGACATATCAAAAATGCGCTGACCCGTCTTAAACTTGAAATTTTGGGTCAAGGAACAGATGAGTTGGCTCGCGATGGCGTCTTCGTCTTCCCGTCCGAGTTGATGCACTTGCAAAAGCCTCTTTCAATTTATATGAACCACATCTTTAAAATAACATCCTATGATGAAGCCTTGATGTTACGCGGAATTTATTTCTGTGGCGATAGTGGCACTCATCTGAATGTGGAGCAGCTTAATACTCTAGGCCAAGACAACGATCAGGATTCCATTATTAATACGCCTATCGGATCCTTAGAAAAGGATAAGGAAGCACAGCCAACTGAAAGCCCCATTTTCTTCTTTAATGACGTCTTAAACGATAAAGTCTTTAAGGAAACAGGGCTTGCCCAACCGATCCGTCAGCGACTGATTTCATCCAATCGAAACTTGAACTATGCCAAAGCGGGCATCATTAGTTTTATCGGAATTGGCACCTATGGAATTCTGAAGACCTATGATAGCTTTAGTCAAAATAGAGACTATTTGCTCCCCGTTTTGGGCAAGATCAACTCTATTTTGTACCAGATTCCCGCTACACGGTTGGATCAAAACCGTGTTACAGCTCAAATGTTTGATGAACAAACGCGCCAACTCTTGGATATGATGGACAATCTGCATAAGGCAGACTTTTTCTCAATTTTCATGCCTTCTTCGTGGTTTAGCCCGATTGATGACAATTTAAAAACGTCTCTCAAAGTATCCTATGATCAGATCGTTTTACGCACTGTTTATATGGATTTATTATTAAAAGCCCGCGATATGTTGACGTTCCGGGTCGGCTCAGAGGATTACACAAAATCTTTAGCAGACATGTTAAAACCCACCCATACCGTTGAATATCAGCTTTTCAAAGGATACGTGCAACGTTTTATCGATCTCAGCAACAATATTGATAAATATAACCGTCTTCAAGATAGCTCGGATCCAGATCTCCTAAAGGATTTGGTACAATACACACTCGGCATTGAATTACCCAAAGAATTCTTGCACAATTACTCAAATTTCCGCCGCGTTCTCAAAGATGTCCCTTATCCAAAAATTGATTTAGCCCCTTATCAAGGAACAGCCAGAGAAACACTCAGCCATCTTTATAGTTACTTCATTGATAGCCTGTTTTCCCCGCGAAACGACCATTCTATCCTTGGGAAATTGAACCTTATTATCACAGACTATGGTCGTCGCGCCAGCGAAGATTTACCCGATCTAAAACCGATACGCGATATTGCACGGGACCTCCATGAAGCCGTCCCTTCCTTAGGAGAACCGGGCAAAACTTGGTTAGACGCCGACTATTTTGATGCTGGTGCTGACTTCGCTGATCTGATGGGACAAATCAGTAGTTTCAGACTATTTGGTTCCGACATGGTTAATATCTTTGCCGCGGAAACCGCAACAGCATTCCGTCAATTTCAGCAAACTCTGACTCACCTTAATACCATGCTGATCCCCCGTAAACCGTTGGATGACCCTAAGAAAGCTTATCCATCGGATGGTCTGCTCAATCTAGAGAAAAGCTTAACGCTTTTATTTAATGAATCCTTTATGGCCGAACCAACCGGTGAAATGTTCGTCTCAAACATACCAGAGACACATGTGGTTTTTTGGAATTCTAAACTGATTGATATGGCCAGTGATGAGGTCAAAGAATACAACCAATTTGCGGAAAAGCATTTTGATGATTTACCTCCTGGCATTCGAGGTACTTTAAAAGAAGTAGCTCGAGCCAATTTACAGAAGATTATTGTGAGCCTGATTGCGAAGGCACAAACGATAACGCCCCGCGCCTTGTCTCAATCAACCATTGCCTCAGCCGAGGAAACTTTACGCAATAAGATAGATGATGTAAAAACCATCGTTCCTAAGTTTATTAAGCTTTTAGAAATCATGAATACTGGCGGTGTTGGAACGGGATATGTTGAGCTAAGGACCCTCTTAGGGACTCTCTCCAGCCGCCTCCTAGAACAAGTTGATCAATTGCTCGAAGGATATGGTTTTTATAAAGTCAAGGATAACAATTTTGCCTGGTGGAATGGGGTCAACTCCCCTATTTTAGAAGGGTATAATGTTAAGGACGATATTGACCTCAATAACTTTTTAGAAAAGCAAAGAACCTTGGTCAATCGCTTGGCCAATGAGTATGCAGCCTTTATGATTCAATTTCTGACGGCTCCTATTATGAAAGAATATTCAGGCCAAGATGACCTCGTGTTCAAATGGAAACGGTTGATTGATGATGTCGATGGATATGAAAAGAAAAAGCCTGGCAATTCCTTACAAGCGTTAGAAGATGCCATTACCAAAGATTTAGTAACCGTTGATCTTTCTAAATGCTTTGTGAAAATCCCGATGAAGGATATCCGACAGGGATCGGGCGACTATTTTTTAAATCGTCGCGAGGATTTAAAGCGTGGCCTTTTGTCTCAATGTGAGATTTTACGCCGCAAACAAAGCCTTGAAAATTATCAACGGCTAGCTCAATACTTTAACGATAACATCCGTGATAAATTCCCCTTCTTGGCAAGTCCAAAGCCTGATTCCCCTGAAGCTGAGCCTGAAGATATTAAGGAATTCTTCCGTCTCTATAAAGAGGCCGGCGATGATCCCAAGAAAATTTATGATCAGGTTTATCAATTGGGGGCAGAAGCTGAGGATTCCTATGCCTTCTTAACAGCGATAGAAAAGCTAAAAGGTTTCTTTGAAACTTTCCTAAAATCCCCTGTCCCCGCTGAAGTGCCAAATTTTGATATTGATGTCGGCTTCCGGGTAAACAGAGAACGCGAACTAAGGGCAAACTTAATTATCGATTGGACCTTAACCCCCAATGAAACGAATGTTATTACCAATCACGATAAATCTAAAGTGGGTAAGTGGAGCTTTGGCAATGAAATTCAGGTAAGTTTCCGTTGGCCTCCCACCGCTCGCATGCAACCATACAAAGACCCCAATCAAGCCAACATGGAAGTCGAAGAAGGGACTGTGACTTTCCGTTACCCTGGCCGCTGGTCTCTCTTTTGGATGATTCGTCAACAGCAAGCTTTGCAAAGCGAGGCAAGCCCTTTGTCTGAACCGGTTCCTTATATCCTAAAATATGAGATCCCCAATGGCCCAGAAGACAAGACGCTCGCGTTTGTTCGCGTAACCATTTTATCACCAGCCAAAGGAAAGAAGTCCGGAAAACCCGTCCGTATTCCTCCCTTCCCCACCTTAGCACCGGATCTGCCGGATTCAATCATACAAAAAGCAGATCAGCCAGTCTTAGTCATGGGTAGCCAAAAACCTGTTGAGCCACAAGTGGAACAGGAAGAGCCAATTCCGCCAACCGCCGATGATCAGCCTACTGATAATGATCAAGCGGCTGCAGCTCCTGCCGCAGCAGCGGATTCAGGCGATGGCAACACGGGCGGTTAAGTCTTCCATAAAAAGGATAACGTCTTAAATTGATTTTATCGCTAACTTTCGACGCTATCCTTATCGCCGACAAGTATCAAAAAATTAAGAGACTTATTTAAAGGAATAGCGGGTCCTCTTAAGTTATCTCACCTTTCCTTTTCGCTGTCCCTATTCTTCCAAAGGGGAAGCATTAGGACGTCATAAATACCTTATTCTCCTTCATCATTCTCTTGGTAATCAAACCAAGAGAGCTATTGAACCTCCCTTAGCACTTCTAAAATGGGAAGAGTAAGAATAAATTGAAATTGGTTATAATAATGGGATCTCCAAATAAAGTTTATTGCTTATCCTTATACGGAAATCATTGACGCCGCTTAACGGCTTTGATATAAATAATTAAAATGAAGATTTGTGCTGCAAAGCACCTGATGGAGAATTAAAATGGCAAAGGCCGCAACAATTGCAATTAAGATGCTAAGCACAGCTGATACTGGCTTCTTCTATGTTGCTAAAAAGAATCCCCGTAAAAAGCCAGAAAAGTTTGAATTTCGTAAGTACGACCCAGTTGTTCGTAAACATGTTTTGTTTAAAGAAACAAAAATTAAATAAACTTGTGTAGAGTTTCTAAAAGCTCCCTTTTGGGGGCTTTTTTAATGCCTTCTGCTTTCTTGTAAAAAAATCTTGCTCCAAATTTGGTTGGGAAAGAGAATTAACGTCTTTTTATAGAGAACTTTTTTCTCGGGCCGTTCTTATCTCCCCTCTTCACGGCCGAAGAGCCGGGAACCCGAGATGATAGGCGATATCCCGGGTAATATTGATTGATGTAGAGGTCAAGCATGGGGGGAGAAAGAGTAACCCCCATGCTTCCAAAACTTCCTCTTTCCGGGCAACCGAAGGGCGATCCGGAAACTATACCTTGAGTTTACGGACAGTGTGGTTTTATCACAGCTATATCTTTCTCCTATGAAGATCCAGGAATGTATTCCGAGTCAAGCCCGGAATGAGGGAGAATACGCCACTATATACTCTTTCCTGGTCGCCCTTCGGTTTTGCCCGGAAAGAAAATTCTCCCTTGCCTCTCTATCCTATTCTGCTGATAAAACTACAAAAGCCTGGGCGTAGGGTGGCTCATCCGTCATTGACAGATGGATCTTACCAACTTTCCCTGCAGGAATATATGCCTCAAAATGCTCTAAAGCCATCCCACTTAAGACGACCTGCGGTGGCGACCAGGGGTCACGGCGTACCTCGATATTATGCCAGGTGACACCTTTAGCAAGACCTGTTCCTAAAGCTTTGATCAAAGCTTCTTTCGCCGCAAACATTTTTGCATAACTTGCAAGGCTGTGTGCTCGGCTGTTAGCACGCTCCTGCTCATGAGCTGTGAAGATACGATTGAGGAATTTTTGTCCGCGTCGCTGGATGACGCCCTCTAGTCGGCGAGAATCCACCAAGTCACTGCCAATTCCAATAATCATAGCCGCTCCACGCTATTCGTAATGGACAAGGTGCGCACACTTGCAATCACAAGATTTAAATGCTCAGCATCTCGAACTTCCACATCAATCATAATATCCCAAAAATCAGGGGTACGATTGGTTACCTTGATGTTAGCAATATTACCGCCCTGCTTAGAAATTGCCGTTGAAAAAGAAGATAAGCTACCTGTTTTATTGAGAAAAGTCGCTTTAAGCCGTCCCACAAATCGATGATTTTCATCGGGTGTCTTACCCCAACTTAAATCTAAAACACGGTTAGGGTCAGAAAAGGCCTTTAAGACATCACAATCGACGGTATGGATTGTGATCCCTTTACCGGTTTTAACAATCCCGGAAATCCGGTCACCGGGCAAGGGGTGACAACATCCCGCATATCGAACAGCCATCCCTGCAATTAATCCTTGAATAGAAACACTATCTCCCTCGGATGTTGCAGAGTGTTTTATTTTCTTTGTCTTTGGTTCAATCGGTTCAACTTTACCAACAGGTCCAGCTATCGTCAGCACCTCCTGGACAGAAATTGTCCCCTCACCGACGCTGGCATAAAGTTCTTCCAAAGCCCCCTGTTTTAGTTGCTCAACCGCTGAGCGTAAAATTTTTTCACCAATATCAAAATGTGCTTGCTTAAAGGCCTTATGCAACATAGACCGGCCCAACTCACTAAACTGCTCTCGTCTTTGTTGGCGAATAAATTTGCGGATGTGAGAACGCGCTTTACCAGTAACCACAAACCGTTCCCAAGTGGGCGACGGATTTTGGGTTTTAGAGGTGATAACTTCAACTTGGTCTCCATTGTTAAGCACAGTGCGAAGCGGCATCAAACGACCATTAATTTTGCTAGCCGTAATATGATTACCTACTTCAGAGTGAACCGCATAGGCAAAATCAACGGGTGTTGCCCCCCCCGGCAATTGAATCAAATCCCCCTTTGGCGTAAAACAGAACACTTGATCCTGGAACATTTCGAGTTTGGTATTTTCTAAAAACTCTTCAGGATTTGATGCTTGGTCGAGAATATCCAATAGGCCGCGTAACCAAGCATATTGACGCCCATCATGGGCGGCCTCTTGCTTATATTCCCAGTGAGATGCAATACCATACTCGGCGATAAGATGCATATCTTTTGTACGAATTTGCACTTCAATCCGGCTGTTAAAAGGTCCGATCAACCCTGTATGCAACGATTGATAACCGTTGGGTTTAGGAGTTGAAATATAATCTTTAAACCGTCCAGGTAACACCAGATAGGCATTGTGAACAGCTCCTAAAGCTTGGTAGACATTCCCAACATCACCAACCACAATACGGAAAGCCATGATATCCGATAATTGTTCAAAGGCAACCCGTTTATGTTGCATCTTTTTCCAAATGGAATAAGGCGTCTTTTGTCGACCATTAACCTCAGCATTTTCTAAATGACCTGCCTTTAAAACCCGTTGAATATCATCAATAATAGCCTCAACAGTATAGTCAGCATTCTCATAAAGGAAACTTAAGCGGCTCTGCACCGACTCACGCGCATCCGGATTCATGACACCAAACGCAATATCCTCTAGTTCATCCTTGAGATATTGCATACCCATACGTTCAGCCAGGGGGGCATAAATTTCAATTGTTTCCCGCGCAACGCGTTTGCGTTTATCGACAGAACTGACGTGATGCAGAGTTCGCATATTATGCAAGCGATCCGCTAACTTCACCAATAACACACGGATATCCGTTGACATGGCCAAGACGAGTTTGCGCAAGTTTTCGGCTTGTTTGGTGTGTTCTGACTGGAGTTCTAATTGTGAAAGTTTGGTGACGCCATCCACCAGACCGGCGATATCCTTACCAAATTGCTCTTCAATATCATCCAGAGTGGCTAAGGTGTCTTCTACCGTATCATGCAGCAAACCTGTGATGACTGTCGACTGATCAAGATTTAGATCAGCAAGTATCTGCGCCACCGCTAAAGGATGGGTATAATAAGGATCACCCGACGCCCGCAACTGCGACCCATGAGCCTTCATACAAAACTCATAAGCATGACGCAGCTTAACTTCCTCTACCTGAAGATTGTTAAGTTTTAATCGATCTAATAATTCTTCGAATTGTCGGTTCATTGATTGGTCTCTTAATGATATCTTTTTTATTTTCTCGCATTTTAAGCCCAAAAGGCAAGTATTCTCACCTAATTTGATGATAAATCAACATTTTCGGGCTTATAATTTATCTTTTCCTATTTCCCCTCTTCCAAAAATCTCTACCTTAACCGTCCTTTAATAAACCTTGCAGTACAATAAAGTGTAATTGAAATTTCTTATAAAAGATGATCCATGGCAGATGTTTTCTTACCTCAGAATCAACACCTTGCTATTCGCACCATTGCGATGCCGCGCGACACCAACCCTGGCGGTGATATATTTGGCGGATGGTTGGTCTCGCAAATGGATCTGGCAGCAGGCACGGTGGCTAGCATTAAGGCAGAAGGGCGCGTTGTTACAGTTGCGATTGACGGTCTAACCTTTCACAAACCCGTTTTCGTTGGCGATGAGGTTTCTTGTTATGCCGAAATTATAAAAATTGGCCGCACATCAACCACCATTAAGGTGGAAGCATGGGTACGACGAAAATTAACCACCACTACGATGAAAGTTACCGAAGGAATATTTACATTCGTAGCCATTGATGGAGACCATACGCCCAGAGCGATTCAAAAAAATTAGCAGGGATTTAAGTCAGGTTAAATAATACCATGCAATTGCAATTTTTTAAAGCCCGGAACATAATATTGTAATTGGCCTAACCTTATTATCAATTGACCTAATCCTTGCAGCTGGCTGGAGTTTATCGAAAAAATCTTTGGTCACCCTCTTCACCAATCAAAATCCATTAGGATTTATCGGACTATTTTCAGTTATTTTTTCTGGCGTATTCTTTTGCATTAAGGGGAGTAAACAGACACCGTTACTGCTAAAATTAGCACAGGCATCGGCTATTACCATTATTGCTATTTCCTTTCTAATTTGCATTCTAACCGCCTTGAATTTCTCTCTTTATACTTATCTTTTCCCTGCCGGAGAATTTTATAGTTATTTTCATAAAACAAAATACCTTCAACACTAGAGTTGCAAAAACCCTTAGAAGGCATTAATCAAACTATTACAAATAATGATAAATTTTCCTTTAGCGAAGAGCGATATATTTGCGCCCATAACAATGGAATACCCTCTCATTGTATTTCATTCATCGGAGAAGAAGAATCAAAAGAAAAAAATGTGAACCCTGATTTATTTGATGCTAACATGCCCCTGGGATCTGTATTACTTAGTACATTTAAACCCGGGACAAAAACAGTTTCGATTGTAGAAGATTTATCTAACTTTGGGCTCCGTTTCCTCATCCGTATCAATGTCTCTGAGATAGAAAGTGTATTACTCAATCGCCTTTATATTGCTTTACCCATTATTATTCTGTTCATTTTCTTCTTTATGTGCATACTGAACTGAATTGGCATATTTTACCCATCTTCCGCCGATCAATTAATGCAGAAAAAGATGCTGTTGAATCAGCACGTATGGTGATGGAAAGTGAATCCAGAATTCGGACAATTATGGATAATATTGGTGAAGGCGTCATCGTTTTTCTAAACAATCGCTGCTATTGCCTTTGAACGCGCTGAAGAATTGCGCAAGGCTCTCAACAAGATTGCCATCAAAAATGCAGGGCATGTTCTGAAGCCCATTACTGTGTCGATTGGTATTGCCACCTATCCGGACCATGCCTCAACAGTAAAGGCCCTGAGTGAATCAGCCGATATAGCCCTTTATCAAGCAAAACACCAGGGTCGAAATCGCACTATTATTTCTGCGGATCGATAGACGAGCGAGTTTTTAATAAAGACACGAAAATTCCCGACAGAATTAAAGAAACCGTTATAATAAGCGAGATCCCGGCAGGAAATTTTTCCGCCTCTAACCACCAGGTAAGAAATGGTTTAGACCCAATAAAGATTAAAACAATCGCCAGAGAATATTTTAAATAGTGGAACCGGTGAATAATGGCGGCCAAAGCAAAGTATAAAGCCCTTAGTCCTAAGACAGCAAAGATATTGCTGGTATAAACGATATAGGGGTCGTGAGTAATCGTAAAGATCGCCGGAATACTGTCCACAGCAAAAACAATATCAGCCAACTCGATCAGAATGAGTGCTAACAGTAATGGCGTGACCCACACCTGCCTTTTAGACGTTGAAGGAACTTCAAGCCGCACAAAAAATTTTTCACCGTGCAGTTTAGGGGTAATCCTTAAGTGTTGGCGCATCCACCGTAAAATTGGATTGGATTCCAAGTCGGGTTCGCTATCTTGGGCGATCAACATTTTTGTCCCAGTAATAATTAAAAAGCCTGCAAAGATAAAGGTAATCCATTCAAATCGTTCAATCAGAGTTGCCCCGAGGGCGATCATAAGGCCGCGCAGTAAAACGACCCCCAGTATTCCCCAAAACAAAACACGATATTGATATTTTTGGGCCACACCAAAGTAGTTAAAAATTAAGGACATGACAAAAATATTATCAAGAGACAGGGTTTTCTCAACCAAATATCCGGTTAAATATTCGCTGGCACTAATTTCCCCCATATAAAACCAAATCCACGCCCCATAGGTCAGGCCCATTGTGATATAAAACAAACTGAGCCAAAGGCTTTCTGATATTTTTATTTCTTTTTGTTTGCGATGCAAGATTCCTAAATCAAAAACCATTAATCCTAAAATTAAAATGATAAAAACTGCCCAAATCCATAGGGGTTTACCCATCCAAATAAATGATAATAGTTCCATCTCAGCCTCAATTATAAACCGCTCATAAACAGACTCGTTAGGTTTCTTTCAAACTTCACAGATGATATTTAAAATAATCCTAATAAAATTTAAGCATAATTTAACCTAAGGCGCACTTAATTAAAAATTTTAGATAAAATCTTTTCAATTAGAATGAATGAACCACCGCTTGTCATCTCGAATCCCTGGCTCAACTGGGAAGAAGAATTTTTTCCGGGCAACCGAAGGGCGACCCGGAAAGATGGCATTTTTTTGCTAAAACACAGAGATCTAATTTTAAGAACTAGCAGCAAGCTAAAAAAGGATAATCCGTATAGCCTTCGGCTCCTGACGCATAAAATGTTGTGGGGTTTGGTTCATTTAAAGATGCATTCAACCTTATACGCTTTGGCAAATCTGGATTTGCAATGAATGATCGACCAAATGCTATGGCATCAGCCTCTCCATTTTCAAGGATTTTCTCACCCTTGTCAGAGGCTATTCCTTCATTAAGTATATAAGCCCCTTTAAAGGCAGCTCTAAGGTTCCCCCCTATACGGTCATCCCCTAAATGCTCGCGCACGCATATAAAAGCAAGCTGGCGTTGGGATAACTGCTCCGCCACATAGGTAAAGGTTGCAAGCTTATTAGAATCCCCCATACTATGGGAGTCTCCTCGTGGCGCCAAATGCATACCAACACGCCCTGCTCCCCATACAGATATGACAGCATCTGCAACCTCCAGCATCAACCGAGCACGATTTTCTATACTACCACCATAATCGTCCTGTCGATGATTTGCACTATCTTGCAAGAATTGATCTAAGAGATAACCGTTGGCGCCATGAATTTCAACCCCATCAAAGCCAGCCTTTTGAGCACTAACAGCACCTTGTCGGAAAGCCTCAATAATTCCGGCTATTTCATCTAACCTCAGCGGCCGTGGAACCACGTAAGGAGTTTTTGGACGCACGAGACTTACATATCCTTGTGGTGCAATGGCGCTGGGAGCTACCGGCAGTTCATTATTCAAATAAAGTGGATGAGAAATACGGCCTACATGCCAAAGTTGCAAGAAAATACGTCCGCCTTGACGATGAACAGCCTTCGTGATTAATTTCCACCCTTCAACTTGATCTTCTGACCAAATACCAGGGGTATCCGGATATCCCACCCCCATAGGCATAACAGATGTTGCCTCAGAAATGATGAGACCGGCTGATGACCGTTGAGCATAATAATCTGCCATCAATTGGTTGGGTATCCGCTCTACTCCACTGGCTCGGCATCGAGTTAAAGGCGCCATAATAACCCGGTTAGGAAGATTAAGCTCGCCAATTGTAATAGGTTGCATGAGTTTCATTATGTCCTCCAGAAATCCCTATCGAAATAATTTATTTAAATAGTTTGCACCACCAAAAATAAAAACTCTATTAAAAAACCCCGCCTTAGGCGGGGTTATTCATTATTAAAAAAGGCTTATCTATCTTCGTCTTCACCGGCGACATCAACGTCGTCGAGATCGGCGTCTAGATCATCTTCGTCATCCAATAAGGTATCGTCTGAATCATCTAATTCAACATCTTGATCCAGAACTTCTTCTTCAATAACCGCCTTAGCAGCTGATTTACGACCCCGACGAGAGGTGGTTAAAATCTCATAAGTTGATCCACATTTTGGACAAACAATCGGAGACTTTTGTAAGTCATAGAAACGAGAGCTACAGCTTTGACATGTACGCTTGGTTCCCCATTCTAATTTTACCACGTAAAACTCCTTTAAAAACACAGAAATACTTGTGATCAGTTTTGACACGCCTTGACGCTTTTTGTCAAAGATAAAAGTAGTTGCATTGGGATTTTTTTATCCTTTAATAATTTTTAATAAAACCAGAACCCAATGGAGTCAAGACGATGGCTATCAAGAACACCCTGATTTCCTATCGCCAAAGCCATCTACGGGGTAAGCTTATTGCCCACCACGATATTCCTGGTGACAAATCAATTTCCCATCGTGCTCTTTATCTATCCGCTTTTGCTGATGGCATCACACAGATCGAAGGCCTAAACACAGGGGAAGATGTAGAACACACCCAACTGGCGCTCGAATCCTTTGGGGTCAAGATTGAAAATCACGGTGAGGGAAAAAAGTTAGTCCATGGACTGGCGGGTAAGGCCTTGATGCAGCCAAAAAACCCTTTGTACCTTGGCAATTCTGGAACAACAGCACGTCTGCTGGGTGGCGTCATTACACCCTTTCCAATTTCTGTGACTTTATATGGTGACGCCTCTCTCTCCCAACGCCCCATGCGTCGGATGATACTTCCTCTCAAAGAAATTGGGGCAAAATTTGAGGCCAACCTCAATGAGACATTACCCTTAACCATCCATGGGACAAAATCGCCTGTGGGAACCCACTATATTATGCCAATACCATCAGCGCAGATTAAGTCATCCCTTCTTTTGGCTGGCCTTAATATTCAAGGTATGACTTCCATCCATGAACCTGTTAAAACCCGCGACCACACGGAACGCATGATGGAATATCTAGGAATTCCTTTACGGATAACAGATCATGAAGGGGGCGGAAAAATTCTATCTCTCACAGGTAAATGCCGTTTTGAGGCAAAACGTATCTCGGTGCCCGCTGATCCTTCTTCTGCTGCTTTCTTTGCCGTGGCGGCTGCGATCACACCTCAATCTGACATTACAATCGAAGGGGTGAATTGGAACCCCTATCGCCGTCGAGTTTTTGAAATTCTGGAAATGATGGGCGCCAAACTTACCGTGCTAAAGCACGCCCACCTTTGTGGGGAAGAAATTGCTGATATTCAGATTGAATCCAACACCTTAAATTCGATCACGCTGGAGGCTCATGAAGCCCCTGCCTTAATAGATGAGTATCCTGCCCTTGCCGTGGCGGCAGCCGCAGCCCGTGGCACATCCGTCTTTCGGGGATTAAGAGAACTTCGGTATAAGGAAAGTAATCGCTTAGAAGGAATTTTCCATAATTTAACCACCTGCGGGATCGAAGTTCGAACTGATGATGATACGTTAATCATTAAAGGAACATCGGGCTTACCCATTTTTGGTGGCGTGACGATCAATGTCTTTAAGGATCATCGAATTGCCATGGCTTTATATATTCTAGGGATGATTGCGCGCAATCCTATTATTATTCAGGGTGCCGATTGTATTTCTTCTAGCTTCCCTAACTTCAGCTCAGTCTTTGAGAATTTGTCTTTCATGCGTGCTGCATAAATCCAGGCTACCCTGCAGAATATAGGTGGCCGCCATTTTATCAACAACTTCAGCCCGGCGTTTTCTTGATAAATCAGCCTCAAGTAAGGTTCGGGTTACGGCCACCGTTGATAACCTTTCATCCCATAAAAATACTGGTACATCCTCTTGTTTCAATAGGAAGCCAATAAAAGACCGCACCACCCCTGCTTGTGGGCCCTCTGTACCATTCATATTCATGGGCAATCCTACAACACAGCAACATGCGTTGTAATCTTTATAAACACTTAAAAGAGCTTTAATATCTGCTGTTAGATTCGCCCGCTTTAAAAGCTTAAGAGGAGACGCAATTAACCAGCTAGCATCACTAACAGCAATTCCCACAGTTTTATTACCAACATCCAGCCCAAGGACGCGCTTACGTTTAAGTTTAAGGGCAAAGAATTCTTCTTTGGAAATGAGGGGCATTCGATAAAAATTCCGCTAACAATTTAACACAGTTTTTACTTTTATATCATATGCTGATCAATATAGCCAAACCCCTATAAATTGATCCAATTGTATGGTGGAATGAGGAATCAATTTATAGGGAGTTGGGTGTGGGAAGAAACACCATTCAGCCTCTTTAGAAATTAAGCTTTTTGAACTTTTAATAAGGTTTATAACGGTTTAGGAATAAATTGCGTAAAAAAGCCGTGCGCAGCTTCTTCAACAGTGCTAAGATTTCACTAAAGTTTTATCAATTTTATAGGAGCAAAACTCGAATGTCAAAATCGCATACAATTTCCTTGATCCAAGGCGATGGCATTGGCCCCGAAGTTACAAATGCAACGCGTCAGATTATTGAGGCGACGGGCGTGAAAATTAACTGGGAGATTTGTGAGGCCGGGGCCCAAGTCTTTAAAAAAGGACTGGCAACAGGTGTTCCTAAAGAAACCATTGATTCTATTACCCGCAATAAAATTGCACTCAAAGGCCCTCTTGAAACACCAGTGGGGCATGGTGAAAAGTCAGCGAATGTTACACTGCGCAAAATGTTTGAAACCTATGGAAATATTCGCCCCATCCGCGAATTTCCTGGCGTTGCAACACCATTTTCTGGCCGCAATGTTGACTTTGTAATTGTTCGTGAAAATGTCGAAGATTTGTATGCAGGGATTGAGCATATGCAAACCCCATCGGTTGCTCAATGCTTAAAGCTCATTTCTCGCCCTGGCTGTGAGAAAATCATTCGCCTTGCTTTTGAATTCGCCCATTCCGAAGGACGCAAGCTCGTCCATTGTGCAACTAAGGCGAATATTATGAAAGCAACCGAAGGCATGATGAAACGCACCTTCGAAGAAATTGCCAAAGAATATCCTGAAATCGAAGCCCAACATATCATCGTGGATAACTGTGCCCACCAATTGGTGAAAATGCCGGAAATTTTTGACGTGATTGTGACAACCAATATGAATGGTGACATCCTCAGCGATCTTGGCTCAGCTCTGATTGGGGGTCTTGGATTTGCGCCTGGTGCCAATATTGGTGACAACTTTGCAATTTTTGAAGCAGTCCACGGCTCAGCTCCTAAATATGCAGGACAAAACAAAATTAATCCAACCGCTGTCCTCTTATCAGGTGTGATGATGCTTCGCCATATTGGTGAATTTGAAGCAGCCGATTTAATTGAGCAAGCTTTGGTTGTCACTCTTGGGATTGATAAGACGTATACGCGCGATGTAATCGGGGATGCCGGGTCTGTTTCAACCACAACCTTTACCAAAGCCATCATTGATAATTTTGGTCGCACCCATCCAGAATGGAAACATCGCGAATACAAACCAATCGATATGCCAAAAATTAAAGATAACCAAAAAGCTATCGAAATTAAATCTCGCAGCGTCGGTGGCATTGACTTGTTTATTGAAACACACAATGACCTGGAGGAAATGGGCAAACGATTGACAGACCTTGCTAGTGCCACCAATATGAAGTTAAAACTAATCTCAAATCGGGGGGTTAAGGTTTATCCAAACGACCATGGAACGAAACCTGATTTGACAGATTGTTTTCGCTGTCGTTTTATTGCTACCGATAGCAACCGCGAGGTAACAGACGATGACATCATGCAATTGGTTTCTTTAGTGAAAAAAGATTACCGTTGGATGCATATTGAAAAACTTAACATTTTTGATGGGGTCGCCGCCTATTCCAAAGCCCACGGCGAAGACTAAATTATTGGCTCTGGCATAGGGGATTTTCCTCTATGCCTTTATTTAAACAAAGGTAAGAGAGATGGTAAATCTTGTCTTAACTTCTCCAACAACGCTCATGTTTGGGACAAAGGAATACCCCTGCGCGACAGGCCTGGGCGGCATTAAAGAAGCAAAGGTTGAAGGCGATAAAGCAACACCTGCGGGCATTTTTGGTCTGCGCTATATTTTTTACCGTCCTGATAAGGTAGAAACAGCGCCCAGCAATCGGCTGAGTTGTCGCCAACTCACCAAAAATGATGGATGGTGTGACGATCCAAAAGACCCCCGGTATAACAATCATATTCGCTTACCCTACCATGCCCGCCATGAAAAATTGTGGCGGGAAGAAGATGATGTTTATGACATTATTGTTGTAACCACTCACAATAGTATGCCTGTTATCCCTAATAATGGCAGCGCTATTTTTTTGCATGTAGCACGAGAAAATTATGTCCCCACCGAGGGATGCATTGCCCTGAGCAAGCCAGATCTTCTGGAGATCCTTAAAGGGGTTGTTCCTTCTACTCAACTTATTGTGCCTAAGCTTTAAGGGTAGTTACGGACTAGCATTTATCACTGAAACTTTCTCTAAATCAAAGAAGGCCGTCCTACTTCTTAACCATTTCCAAGGTCTTCCTTCTAAGTTCTAGTGAGACGTTTCCCCTTCACCTCTTAAAAAGCCTTTTTCAGTAGAAAAAATTAAAATAAATATCATGTTTTTTATAGACTTGATTGTTTATATGTTTCAGTACTAACCTTTCTTTAAGTCTTATTGTGAAAAGCTAAGTTGTAGACAGTTAAATGAAAGGTTAGTGAATCACATGAGTTTTTTATTGACCAAGTATGAGGTAATACCATGAATCTTCTTAGTTGTCTGATCTCTCCTATCTTAATGTTATCCTCGTCCAGCTATGCAATGGAACTCTCTTCGCCTGAAATTCCCTCTACTGTAAAAAAAAGAGGAGCAGAGTCAACCAATCCCCAAAAAATTCAGAAGCATCAAAAAATTGACATACAATCAGAAGAAGAAAACCAATCAGCAAGAGCAATTAACCTAGAGAAAATGAAGAAGCGCTTAGAGTATAAAGCTACGATATTAACAAAGTCTCTCCCTGATCTCATGATAGAGCTTAAAACAATCCAAGACGCTCTTGAAAAAATTGCACGAGAAAAGTACGCTTCTCACCCGGAAAACCTTCCGCGTGCTTCAGAATTAGTAAGTTATGCAAGTGGTATTAGGATCATGGTTAATTCGACTGAGCAATTGCTTCATAAATTAAGATCAAGAAATTATGATAATAAGAATGATTTAGTAAGCGTAAGTATGGCAATCTTAGCCTCCGGAACCTTACCTCCTAAAATTGATGCAATTACGAAGTTTTTAAGCCAATCTGAAGATACACAAGATATTAAGTTTGAGGGTCTTACAACCGCCTATCACGAAATTTACGAAATTACGGAGGACCTTCCAAATCCTGTTCTTTCAAGAAGTCGCAGAAAGTAAAGTTAATTTATAACAAAAGTTAAGGGAATAGAGGAATAATTAAGATGCAAAAGGTTGAAAGCAGGATCAGTCGCCTAGTTTTTTTATTTATAGGCTTTCTAATGGTCCAGCAACTCTTTGCAGCAGGGCCCGTTTGCTTTAATTATGAGATGCATGAACATCAAAATCTTATGCCTGTTGGATTAAATAGGGCTCTTGCCAATTATCCTCATGGCACGATCGTCGCTAGAAATGGCATTATTCCTGCTTTAGGGATAGGAGGAGCCCATTCAGTTGGCATAAGCTTAATGAATGCATTAGGTCCCCTTCCAATGGCGTGGCAACATGCTGTGCCAATACTCGGGGGTGCCTTAACTCTCCAAGAAGCATGCCAAATGGCGATCGACAGAGAAAGCCTTGGAATAAGAGTAGAATTTCAAGAGCCGCTTGCGTTGGCTTTCACGGCAGCAGGGGGCATACCTTTCGCCGCAGGGATACTTGGAATACCGGTTGGGAATTTAATAGCTTATTTGCATAGAGCACTGGGAGGGGGAGGATATCTTACTCCTATAGCTACAGGGATCTATCGATTACGCCATAATTTTCCCCCTCCTAATTATTTATTATTGGCAGGGATGATTCCAGCTATTGCAGATACAGTAATGATCCATTTTCACGATGTTCGGCGTATTAGCAAGAATATTAAAGAATTATCTTATAATTCAATATTAAATCCCGCCATACCGGGGATGCCTCCTTACATTTCTCTTAAAGACATGATTGATGCACAATATGCGGTCCTTGGGTTGCCTATTCCTGATAGTGGTACGACGATATCAGCGGATATGTTACAGCTTGACTAACCCTCATTCCCCATCTCCCGAGAGGAGATAAAATCAATCAGAAAATGGATAATGCTTCTTGCATATTAAAGTATATCTTTTCTATATAAAGGTTAATTTTTAATATAGGAAAGATGGTATTCTATGAAATTATCAAAAGTTATTTTTCTATGTGGGTCTTGTTTATTACTATTAAACCTTACCTTAAGTCAGGCTCAGGATGAAGTAGTTGAACAAGGCAAGGCATCATCGTCGTCAGCGCCGAGGGCGTCAGCCTCACTTACTCCTTTATCGCAAGATGCTGGAGAATTCCTAAAAATTTGGCAAGGTACACCAAGATTTATTAATAATGATGATGAGCAAGATCCCCTAAGAATTTATGAAGACTATATTAATCAAATTATAGAAACAGATAATGTTGAAAATTTTTCTCCGTTGATTTCTCTTTCTCAACCGCTCCTATCTATTGATCTTCTTCAGAATTTCTCTATTGAAGAAAATAAAGAAGCAAGAAGAAACGCTTTTGACGTATTATTGAATGCCTGGCAAGAATTAGTAGATGATCACAATGCCTTTGCCACTTATTTTTTAGGATATCTGTTAGCGGAGCAAACTAACCCAGAAGACTATAGGCGCTACTATCAAAGAATCATAAAAAACTTACTTAACCTGAGTAACGTTTAAGAGATAGAGAAAGAAGTATTAATTTTGGGCTTATTAGTCTTATAAGAGTAAGCGACTAAGGTTGCCATGATATGGACAAAAGCATTGGTGGGTGATCGATGTCTTGAATGCTCAAGATTCATATCAGTTTTCAGAATACCAAAGACTGTCTCAATAATAAACCGTTTACGCAGTAAGAGTTTATCCCTGTAAGACATTAAATAATTCTTCATATTTTTACGGATGCCTGTGATCAAATGGATGCCATTTTGCCAAAGCGTGTGAAAAATATCTTTGCCAATATATCCTTTATCTGTAAAGCATTTACCCTTTAATCCCTTGATCATCCTTATTAAAGTTGCTCGATCATCCGTGTTGCCAGGAGTAAACCTTACAGCCTGGCCCTTATGATTGAGGATTAAGTGAAGCTTGAGGCCGAAAAACCACCCCATCGTTGTTTTTCCTCGCTGCGCTAGCCCCTGAAAGACCTTGTGGTTAAAAATACGCTTATTATGGCAGACTTTAAGATTGGTTGAGTCCGCAAAATACAGACCAGTTTGTTCGCCTGTTAGGTAATACAGCAAAATTGCCAATGGCATAAACACTTGCTTCTTTAAAGCTACAAATCGTTGATAACACGGCAGTTTGCCAAATTTATCGCGATGCTCTACACAAATGCCATATAGATAATAATCCTTGAAGTCTTTATAGGGGCTGAAATGAAAATAGACTTCGATAAATAAGATTTCTTCTAAGCTTAAATATCCTTCACGATGACGATGTTTCAAAGCCGGTAGGAAATGATGCTTAAGGCAAGAGTTATAAAGTTTGCAAAAATCTGCAAGACAAACATATAAGGCTAGGATATCTATCGACATGGCTAGATCCTTTCTTTATTTTCACTTAGAATCTAGCCACTTTTTATCTAAGCTTCATCAGAAAATAGAGCTTATTTTTCTTTTCTTTATGCTTTTCAAATACTTAAATCTTCTTTTATCCATTACTCAGGTTACTTAATGACTCAAGCCAGAAATTGTACGCGCGGACGACAAATTTCTTACTCCAGAATGCCCAATGGGTAAAGAAGGATATCGATAGAAATGAGTTATTAATACGAAGCAATATTATAAAAAACCCCGAGGAAGCCCTTTATCGTTATATAAAAACCCATGCCGTAAAAGGGCAGACTGCATGGGAAGATATTCAGAACCTTAAAAATATTCTAGTCTATAGTCCCCAATATTCTAAAGATTATTTAAAGGGTTACCATGCGCTAGCAGAAAAGCTTAAAAGTGCCCTTATTCTAAGAAAAGAGAGAGAATCTTCTTTTCGCACCGTTGAGTTTTTGGTCGCAAATGTCCTTGGAAGTGCATCCGTTCTAATTACTCAAGGAATAATTAATATTATCAATGATAATCAGAATAAGGCTTTATATGATACGATTGGGGGAATTCAGATTGGCTCTGCCGTTCTAGGTGTGTTCGCCACGCTAACAAGTTATCCTTACATAGTTAATAAATTTTATCAGTATCAAGATTGGGGCTTTAAAGGAAAATTATTACCTTCCTCTTACAGCGATGAGAAAATATCAATTCAATCTCACCTTGTCGTGCTTTTAAGTATTGTATTAAATAATTATAATATAAATTAATTAATTAAGAGTTCATATATAAATAAAGTTAGGAAATTTATATTAAACCATTATGAAGGAGAAAGCACAGCTTTAAGCGGACCTTTAAATGCAAACAATAAGAACCTTTTACACCGCGAGCCTTGAGGAGCAATAATTATGAAAAACAAAAAAAGATATTGATTTTGAGTTTTATAATGGTTTTACCTGCTTTTTTCTCTAAGGCTTATTCTATTGAAGAAATATCACCAGAAAGGGCTCTCTATTGGAAAAAAATTGAAGAGGCTGTAAAACCCTATAAAGTAAATGAATTATTTACCGAACATCATTTGCCACGCAATTTTGCCGAATTTAGGAGGGCCGAAGATGCATGTTCAAAAGCATCAGATCTCCTGGATGCTGGCAAGGGAGAAGAAGCTATCCCCTATCTTATTTATGCTGAAAAGTTTTACATGGCTGATAGTTTACTGCATTTAGCTGAAATAGCTTATGGAAACTATCGGGGAGTTTCTCCCGAAACCCTTTCAGAAATAAAGAAAAAATGTTGTGAAAGATGGCCGACTAAGCAAAAATTCCGTGAACTACGTTACTCTTATGATCAGATGACGCGCACCCATGTTGCTCACTTATATAAAATTCATTCACAATCAAAGGTAGGGAGATTTTTTAGCGATTTAAAAGGTACGCTATTCCCGGTCAAAAGCAAGAGTTCTAAATTCATGGCGGGCATTTCTTATAAAGATGTGGTTATCCCCACAGAAGAGCAAGAGGAAGACTATTTAAGTTCCTTAGAAGAAATGCCAATGCTTCTTCTAGAAGAAAAGAAATTATTGTAAGAAAAGGCTTAGTCTGCCTTCACTCTTAACGGATAGGTTGCCAATTTTGTTGGCAACTTTTTTTCTATCAATTTTCCTTATAAGATTCTTCCAACATTATTTCATTTTTAAAAAACAAACCCACCACAAACAACCGTTTCTTGCAAGAATTATTGTGTTACTGTATACATAAAAGGGACTAATTAGACAGGAAATGAGCGATGTTTGCTATAAAATTAAAAGACGGAAGTGTGCGCGAATTCGAATCTCAAAAGAATGGTCTAGAAATTGCAACCAGTATTTCTACCTCCTTGGCAAAAGATGCTGTTGCCCTCAAGGTTGACGGTGAGATGACCGATTTGACAGCTTCTGTTCCGCATGGCTCAGTGATAGAAATTGTTCGTCGCAATGATCCTGACGCCTTAGAATTGTTGCGCCATGATGCCGCCCACGTTTTAGCTGAGGCCGCAAAAGAGCTTTATCCTGATTTACAAGTAACCATTGGTCCCGCCATTGAAAACGGATTTTACTATGACTTTTACCGGGAAATCCCTTTTACACCAGATGATTTAAGCAAACTCGAAGCGCGCATGCATGAAATTGTTAAGCGCGATGAACCCATCGTTCGGACAGAAATGCCGCGGGAAGAGGCTATTAAATTTTTTGAATCGATTGGTGAAAAGTTTAAAGCAGAAATCATTCGCGATATTCCAGAAGGTCAAATCATTAGTTTTTATCGTCAGGGTGATTTTATTGATTTATGTCGGGGGCCTCACCTCCCCTCCACCGGACGGTTGGGTAAAGCCTTTAAATTGATGTCTGTTGCTGGTTCTTATTGGCGGGGAGATCACCGTAACGAACGATTACAGCGCATTTATGGAACGGCATGGGCTACTGAACAGCAGTTAAAAGATTACCTGATGCAGCTCGAAGAAGCAGAAAAGCGCGACCATCGCCGCTTGGGTAATGAATTAGACCTATTCCACTTACAAGAAGAGGCCCCCGGATCCGTTTTCTGGCATCCAAAAGGCTGGACAGTCTATCTTTTACTGGAAAACTTCATGCGTAAGCGCCTTGAAAAAGGTGATTATGTTGAGGTAAAAACACCGCAAATTTTGGATTCCAGTTTCTGGGGAGCCTCAGGACACTGGGAGAAATTTCGCGAAAACATGTTTGTGGTAGAATCAGAAGAAAAGACGATGGCGGTCAAGCCGATGAGCTGCCCTTGTCACGTGCAAATCTTTAAGCAGGGAATTAAGAGCTATCGGGACCTACCGCTGCGTATGGCAGAATTTGGGGCGTGTCACCGCAATGAACCATCGGGTGCTTTGCATGGAATTATGCGCGTGCGCGCGTTTACTCAAGATGACGGCCATGTTTTCTGTACGCCTGAGCAAATCGTCAGCGAGACCAAATTGTTCTGTGATTCTTTGAAAGAGGTCTACGCTGCTCTTGGATTTAATGATATTCGTATTAAATTTTCTGATCGCCCTGAAAAAAGGGCTGGCGCCGATGAAATTTGGGACCAAGCTGAAGGTGCGCTTAAAGAAGCCGCCATTGCTTCTGGCTTAGACTTCACCTTAAATCCTGGTGAAGGTGCCTTCTATGGGCCAAAATTAGAGTTTGTCTTAAGAGATGCCATTGGTCGGGAATGGCAATGTGGGACATTACAAGCGGACTTTGTGTTACCGGAACGCTTAGATGCTTCTTATATTGCCGAAGATGGCAAAAAGCATCGTCCTGTTATGCTGCACCGTGCTATACTTGGGTCTTTTGAACGATTCATTGGTATTCTGATTGAACATTATGCGGGCAAACTACCGCTGTGGTTGGCACCAGTCCAAGTTTGTGTTGCAACCATTACTTCAGAGGCCGACAGCTATGGACAAAAAGTTGTCGATCAGCTGCAAGCTCAAGGTATCCGTGCAATTCTGGATAGTCGTAATGAAAAGATCAACTATAAAGTTCGGGAACACTCCGTGAAAAAAGTACCGTTGATTTTTGTCGTTGGAAAGCGTGAAGAGGAAGAATCCACTGTTGCTATTCGCCGCCTTGGAACCCAAGATCAACAAGTTTTGCACCTGGCTGAAGCTATCACAATGGTTGTCAAGGAATCCAAAGAACCTTAAGCTTATTGGATGGACAACTTCTGAGGCCCATCCATCATTCCGAGCCCCCCTCAACGGGGCCCGGCCTATAGATCACCGTCTTCCTTGGCCGTAAGGTTGAGACATTATTCACCCCCTTTCTCATTTTTGATATCAGGAGTCATCCTATGCCAACCCATGCTGAAAAGAAAATTCTGCCTTATACGCCAGAACAACTTTTTGACCTCATCGCGGATGTAGCACATTATCCTGAATTTTTACCTTGGGTTGATTCCGCCAATACCTATGATCACCACGACGATTCATTTACGGCAGATGTCATGATTGGGTACAAGATCTTCACTTATCCTTACAAATGTCGGGTTCATTTGGTACCTAAGGAACGCATTGATATCGAATACCTTACCGGTCCATTTCATTACCTAAACAATCATTGGATCTTAAAACCGCTCACTGAAAAATTGACAGAAATCGATTTTTATATCGATTTTGAATTCAATAATCCGATGCTACAATCTCTTTTGACACCAGTATTTTCAGAAGCTGTTAAACGTATGATTCACGCCTTTGAAAAACGCGCTGCCGCCATTTATTAAGATTGAGCTTTCTTAACAGTCAACCCTTACTGCAACTTGATAAGCTTATCTCTCATAAGACTCTCCTGAGGTTGCAGGTTTTAAAAAATCCTCACAGACAATAATATTGTAGATTTATACTGCAATATATATTATAAAACTCCCAGGAAGAGGAACAATTAAAATTAAGAATAATATTGAATGAAAAAAATATTTTAATGGGATTATTTTTATTAACTACATCCCACGCAATGGACTCCTATCGCTCATTGCTCACTATTGAAAATCAAACTTCTGACCAATTAGAATTTACTATTGCAGCATGTGGAGAGGATAAAAACGGATCATTTGAAGGACAAGCTTTCCCTCACGTCATTCCTCAACTTGCTAAACCACAACAAAAATTATATTTTCAGAAAAGAGATCTATTTTCCGAATATCAGCGAAACTGCTCTCTCACAAACTTTGAGATTATAGTTTTTGCAGCGGATGATATTTTCCATATCTCTAAGTATATCCCCATAGGAAGTGAGTTAAAATTTGAACCCACTCCTGATCAAAATAAATATAAACTATTGATTAGCAGTTATGGAACGACCACAGAAAATTTTATTACAGCAGCTAAATAATCTTAGCCTTTCTCTAGATAAAACTTTGTATACCATTTAACAGCACCTTATTAACTTTCAGAGAGGGAATAAGGTGTTTAGTCGATTTCACCTTTATTCTTATAAAAAACTTTTCCCTTTTCAAAAAATATAATTAATTAGTTAAACTCTGAGAGAATGACCGGTAAATATAGGTTTCTATATTTCAATTTTTTCTAGCTCGACTCATTTAAAAATGTTAACAATGAGGGATGATGAACGAAAGCACAATAAAGCATGTCTCAACCCACTATATACCTTGTTGAAGATTCTGATGGAATGCGCCTGGATCGCTGGCTAAAAAAACAGATCCCTGACTTGAGGCAGAGCGTTCTTGAAAAACTATTACGCACTGGCAAAATTAAACTTAATGACAAAAAAATTGCCGCTGGCCATCGGATTACACCCGGTGATGTAATTAGTGCCTGGGAAAACCTGGACAAATACAAAAATGTTTTGCCCCAAATCAGCATGAAAGAGGCAGTATTACTAACGCCTGTGGATATTGAATTCTTCACATCCTTAATTATTTGGGAAGATGAGGATATGATGATCATCAATAAACCCAGTGGATTAGCCGTACAAGGGGGGACCAAGACTTTTACTCATGTGGATCGGTACTTGGCTGGTTTGGGTGAGCTGCGCAACTGTCGCTATCGCCTTACCCACCGCATTGATCGTGACACCAGCGGATTGCTTGTGATTGCCAAAACAAGTGAAATGGCAACCTATCTGACGCAATGTTTTAAAGATGGGACAGTAGAAAAAACCTATTGGGCCATTACGGTTGGACAGCCTAACCCTGGCAGCGGCACGATTAAAGCACCGTTGATTAAGGCCGGCATGGGTGACCGAGAAAAAGTGGTGGTCGATTATGAAACTGGCAAACCGGCTGTTACGGTTTATCAAACAATTAAGAAATTGGAAAAACCGCACCTTCCCTTTATGGCTTGGGTGGAGCTAAAACCGCAAACCGGTCGGACCCACCAAATCCGCGTGCACTGCCAACATTTGGGGGCGCCGATTCTGGGAGATGGTAAATATGGTGGCAAAGCAGTGACAGATATTAATCGTACCTTGCATTTACACGCTCGATCCATCACAATTCGGGATAGAGATGGTAATAAACTCAGCTTTAATGCACCGCCTCCGGATCATTTTGCTGAGACTTTGGCACGGTATGGTATCCAATGGAGCAAGACTATCTAACACGATTGTCCCCTCTTTTTGCCCCTTTAACGACCTTGCCTGGGGTGGCAGGTCGCCGCGAATCTTTATTTAAAAGATTATTGGGAGAGCGTGCCATTGATGCTCTTCTTCATTTTCCAAGTAACATAAATTCCTACAGGCTTGTTCAAACTATTAACGACGCCGCCGTCGGCGAGACTATTATTATCCAAGCCGAGGTGATGAGCCATCGCCCAGCAACCCGTCGCGGTGGCCCCCATCGGGTTAGTTGCTATGATGGTCATACGTTCTTTGAAGTGGTGTTTTTTCATGGCAACATCCCCTATTTTCATAAGATTTTACCCGAAAAAACTAAACGAACAATTATAGGTCGAGTGGATAAAAATCTTAGCCGCTGGAGCATTACCCATCCTGAAAAGATCTATCCCGCAACACCGGATCAAATCGTGCCAACAAAAGAAGTCGTCTACCCTTTAACAACGGGCGTAACAAACAAATGTGTTCACCGTGCCATCGATGCAGCCTTAAGCCGCCTGATCAATTTTCCAGAATGGCATGATAAAACAGTCGCTCAAGAGTTAAACCTTATGGGTTTTAGTCAAGCTATTCGACAATTGCATCACCCCCAAACAATGGAAGACTTACAGCTAACACCAGCCCATGAACGTCTTATTTTCGATGAACTATTCGCCCATCAGTTAGCGTTACACTTTTCTCGTCTGGTTAATCAAGCAGAAACCCCTGGTCAATCGATGATCGGCACAGGAAAACTTGTCCGTCAATTATTAGCTCAATTGCCTTATGAGCCGACTGAATCGCAAAAAGATGTATTGAGAGATATATTTGAAGATATGGCAAAGCCAAATCCGATGACACGGTTAATTCAAGGGGATGTGGGCAGTGGTAAGACATTGGTTGCCTTAATCAGCATGGTGCGGGCTATTGAATCAGGTTTTCAAACTGCAATATTAGCACCAACCGATATCTTGGCGCGTCAACATGCAGAAACGATCATAAACTTAGCTGATACAATTGGAATTAAAGCAGTCGTTCTAACAGGCCGTGAGAAAGGCAAAAAAAGAGCACAAATTCTGGATAACCTCGCTCAGGGGAAGATTGATCTACTCATTGGAACCCACGCATTGCTTGTTGAGGATGTTCAATTTAAGAATTTAGGATTAGCCGTTATTGATGAACAGCATCGATTTGGTGTGGAACAGCGTTTAGCCTTAGCTCAGAAAGGAAATAACCCTGACATTTTGGCCATGACAGCAACCCCTATTCCGCGCTCTTTACAACTAGCAAATTTTGGTGACATGGATGTATCCATTATCCGGGAGAAACCCGCTGGAAGGCAGCCTGTAACGACAAAAGTTCTACCCTTAAATCGTCTTAATGACGTAATTGATGGCGTACAGCGCGCTTTACAAGATCAAGCAAAAGTCTTTTGGGTTTGCCCCTTGGTCGAAGAATCAGAAAAAATCAATGTATCCGCTGCTGTCGATCGGTATCAGCAACTTCAGGAGATTTTTGGTCATCGCATAGGCTTAGTCCATGGGAAAATGAAAGCTGCTGACAAAGATGCTGTGATGGAGCAATTTGTGAATGGCGATGTCGATATCTTAATAGCCACAACAGTCATAGAGGTTGGTGTTAACGTACCGGCCGCAACCATTATGATTATTGAGCATGCAGAAAGATTCGGTCTGGCCCAGCTGCACCAGTTACGTGGACGAATTGGACGGGGAGAAAGAGCAGCAACCTGTGTGCTGCTCTACGGCCATGAAATGAGCCAAGTGGGAAAAGAACGCTTAGCGACAATGCGCCAAACCAATGATGGATTTGAAATTGCGGAAGCCGACTTGCGCCTGAGGGGTGGCGGGGATATTTTGGGGACGCGTCAAAGTGGTTTGCCGGGCTTTCGTTTAGCAGATTTTGTCTCATATCCCGATAAAATGAGTTCATTATTAGCGTTAGCCAACACAGAAGCCAAAAAGGTTTTAAAAACAGACTCTGCTTTACGCGGCGACCGGGGCTTTGCCATTCGCCTTCTACTTGAGGTCTTTGCCATGGATAATGCCATAAAATACACACGTTCGTAATATTGCATGCTCTAGAGTTCCTTTGAGGGTGAAAATATAAGAGAAGGAGAAGGAAAATATGGTTTCCTTCCTAAAAATCTCGTTCAAATAAGGCCGCCATGGTTGTATCTTTCATCTTGCTTTCTCGGGATGATCCAAATTCAAAAGCATAAGCATCCTTTAAACAGGACCCAAAAATACCAGCGACAGTGGAAATAATTCCAACTGCCTCCCCCGGTAAAAATTCTGAATAATAAGCCAACGTAACCAGACAGCTGATTAATCCACCAGCCGCACTAATGACCATAATATCAGCCCGGGTATTATTCCGACCTGCCTTAATCAAGGCCATATCGCGCAACCGAGCATCTTGCTTATCCTGCATGACGGCAAGTTCCATTTCCGCTTCTAAATTCAAAATAGCCCTTTGGAACTCAACCACCAGTTCGGGTTGTTCAAGCAGCAACCGAATTATATCGGGCGAATCTTCGATACCGGTGATTCGCTTTGCAATATTTAAAACATTTTGAGCAACCTCTTCAGCTTTTTCTCCAGCCAACCACCGTGCGATGGAAGGTATAAATTGCGCCAAGCCGAACGCTGCAGAAATAGGTGAGCCCGACATTATTTGCCCCCTCTCGATAGATCATAAAAAATATGGCGTCCAATTTTCACCTTAGGTTTAGCCGTCAACGACCAAGTGGGAAAAGATACTATCGTAGATGCATGATAATGATCACATCCTCGCGTTAAATCTGGCCAGTGATCTTTAATAACCATGTCAGCGACCTTAAGACAAATATCAAATAAAGGATCTGTAATCGTGGTAGTAATCAATTTTTGATTAGGATCATGCGGATTCCAGCAAGAAAACTGATATGGTTTCTGGCAAATCTCACTAATTGTTTTGCCATACCAAGTTTGTTGTTTTTGGCGATTTTTGACCACATTTGCAATAGCAATTAAGGATGCTAATCCGCCATCAACACGATGGTATTCCCCTCTTGCCTCACCAAATATTGTCCGGGCGAGAATTTGAATTTCATTCATTCTGAAGTCTCCTTATTGCTGTTTCTCAAAAGTTATCCAAGCACATTTACTACCGTGACGTTGAGCCTCGATAGACTTATAGACGACGGGAGGGTCGTCACTATTTTCCCCAGAGATTTGGAGGGAAACATGTCGATCACGAATGTAATCAATAAATGTATGTTCGGGGTGAAGCCGATACTGCATTGCATTATCGGCTTCAAAAAAGGTAACACTATATTGTTTGATGCGCTCTAACTCACATCCTAACTGCCAAAATCCCCCCAATGGTTGCTTATCAGGGGCATTTATTACATTCACGTTTGACATCAATGTCTCAAATTCAATACCGGAGAGAAAAATGATGGAAAGAGGACGTTTTTTAATCACCCCATCTAATCGAGCTAATCCCTGATATTCTAAAGACATCTTCGCAAATCTATAATCTGCCAAAGGTCCTTTAAATACACTAGCCGTTCTATTATTAAGCGCTAGAGAGGGGTTATGAGTCGTTGGTTCGGGTTGAATTTCAACCAATAGATCAACTATATCTGGCAAATGGTTCGGTTCTTCCAAATTTTCCGCTTCCGTCACTTGTCCTAACTTCAATCGAGCCACATCTGTCGTCAAGAAAGCAGTTGAAGGCGCCTCATATCCTTGCCAATAGGAGCGTTTATCTATCTTTTGATGAATTACTGTCATGCTTCCTCCTCTGGTGTTCCTAGTTGATTGGGGGCACTCCAATACAAATCGTGTAGCCGGAACTTACGCTCCAGCACATCGGAACTTCGCAAATCTTTAAAAGTGAAATCTATAGAAGTTGCTGCTTCAGGCGGCAAACTGCTGACAGGTTGTTCTTGATCTTGCAACCAATTAATTTGATCACGCACATGGTTTTCAACCGTCAATGATTCTATAAAATGATCTGCAGTTAGGCTGCTTACCTTTTCAAAACCAAGAAGATCATCTTTATAACCCCAGTTCAGAACAAAGGGCCTTTCTTCCTCCGCGCCAGTCGCAACCGCAACGGTTAAATGAGCGACAGCTCGATCAAAACGTCGTTCCAGTCGACAACTGGTTACCTTGCCGGTTATTCTACCGGCAGGTAAACTCTCATGACAAATCTTTAGCTGATGATCAAGAGTAATATCTAAGGCATTTACAAATTCAACTTGAAATCTAACTTCTGCGGCTCGTGAAGAATACGCAAGGTGAGACTTTGCAATATTAAGAGCACTTAAAATTGCTTGGCGCCCAGCCGTCGTCTCAAAAAAACTAGAGTGGCTTTGCATGTCACCAGTTAATTTATTGAGTTTAAGCTTTAATTTCCGAACCGGACGTTTAGAAAAGCCCAAATACTGATTCTGGTGATGTACAACAACATCAACTTGTTCACGCCTCTTTTGGCGATACGTCCATCCTAGAATTAACTCACCTTGAAACCAATGCTGTCGATACCTTTTGCCATGTATTAAAGGGGTTATTGTGGGATAATGTCCCAGGCTTCCTGTTGAGGGAGGGGTAAACTCTTTTAAAGAACTGCGTAAAACTTCATACCCACTCCGTCCAAGCGTCTTGCCTGCCTTCGGCCAACTGACACTCAAACTTTTGGGCGAAAGAGTGTTGATTCTCCCTTGAGAAAACTGTAATTCAATTTTAGGAATAAGATTGATCTCTCCTTGACATTCCTGAACCCACTCGCAAACCACAGACAAAGATACAGCAGGCAGAGGGGTATCACAGATACGAAACTGAAGACTTCCTTGTAAGATTTGCGTTTGAAAAGTCTGCTGATGGGTGCCTTGAAAAAGAGATGATAACGTCATCTGATGGGTGACACGATCATAACAAAACAATTCTTGACGAAATTCCAGGTAATCAGCAAGATCAAGTTGCTTTTGCCCTCTCAAAAGCAGACAATCTGGGTGACTTTCCTTAAGGTTGCGGGTCAGTGCACTTACTTGGTGCCCCAAATCAACTGGCGTTGCCACCAGCTCCACTATTTTAGTGACTTCGTCTATTTTTTTTGGCAAACCCACAAATTGCCCCTTAAAAATCGGCTCTAGATGCCCTCGATCATCCGTTACAATAAAAGCCCATCCCTCAGCAGGTATAAGGTCTGATATGGGTAAAACCAGCGTCGCGACAGCAACACGGCCTTCTTTATGATCAATGACAAGCTCAAGTAATTTTACCGGTAACTGCTCACAATCAGCAGAAAATGATTGAAGTGGATTACATTTATATAAATAAATCGACATCGATACCTCTTAAATTATGTAGACAATTTAATTACGCCATTCTATATATGTAGCAATAGATAGAAGGATTGATGTGAAACACATCCCAGTTTTAGTCTTTTAACCTTCTCAATTAAGAGTTAAATCATGAGCAACAACCCAGCAGTAACTGTTGAAGAAACTACTATTGACCGCCTCAGTCGCCTGAATCTTATTGGCTGGTTTTTCCGTAAAGGCTATCCTCAAGGCGCATTCTGGGCGACAATGATTTGCGTTGTCAGCGTTACCAACGATGTATTAATGCGTTTCTTAGGGGAAAGACTTCATTCCACTGAAATCATTTTTTTCCGCTTTTTTTTCAGCATGATCACTGTTATTCCTTTAATGCTCAGCCATGGCACGGCAGTCTTTAAAACCTCTCGCCCTATGCTGCATGCTTTCCGGGCGATTCTTGGAGTCGGTGGTATTGGAGCTTGCTGTTATGCTGTCAATGTTATGCCATTGAACGAAAATACCTCTATTATGTTCTCACAACCTTTATTTTTCCTTCCTCTTGCGGTCTTTTTATTGCGTGAACGCGTCGATGCCCCCCGATGGATCGCCACTTTAGTTGGCTTTATTGGCTTAATGGTTGTTTTACAACCCGGTTTGGATACATTCCGTTGGGTTGCTCTGGTTCCTGTCGCCGCTGCACTTCAATTCGCCTTGCTGGATATTATCGCTAAGAAAATGGTTGCCACCGAATCAACGTATAATATGTTGTTCTATTTTGCCTTTGGCACCACCGTTTGCGCCTTTATCCCTGCCCTTTACTTCTGGCAAACCCCAACGCTTAGTGAACTAGGACTGTTGGTCTTACTAGGAATTGGTGCTAATTTAATTCAAGTTTGTTTAATTCGAGCCTTTACTGCAACCGATGCCTCTGCTTTGATGCCATTCCGGTATGTTGAATTTATCTTTACCTCTGCAGTTGGCTTTATGCTTTTCAGCGAAATCCCGACTCAGCTTACTTTGGTAGGGGTCATCTTAATTATTGCTGGCACAGCCTACCTCAGTTATTATGAATCTCGCCGCAAGCCGGCATAAGAAAAGCCGCCCTTAACAGGCGGCTTTTTCATTGTAAAGAGCATCTTATTATACTTCCTCTAGCTCCATTTGCCAGCCTGTTTTAACACCCCATTCATCTGTTTTTAAGACATATCGAACGATACGCATTGTTAACAAAGGGCGATAGCTGACAAAGCATGGTTGATCTGAATCAATTGTTATCTCTCGCCCCTCGATATGGGCAACATATAAGGGACTATGGTGTTCATCAATCACATGGACAGACCCCGCGGCAGGAAGACGATCGAGCGTTACTCTGTTCCCTTCACATCGCTGCCAAAGCCTCTGAATGCAACTGACATCTACGATTCCACCGACATCCAGCCTATCGGTTGCAATGACTGTCTTGTCTTCGCAGGAGATCGTTGATTTATACTTTTTACCATTTGTGCCTAGAAAAACTAGATCTCCATTAACAGTGCGACGGAATTGTCCCAGGGCTAAAGGCACTAATTCCTGCATACATCCCCTTGCGGACAAGGGCGGAAAACCGGACCTAGATATAATGAGTTCTGTTTCCATTCTAGCCTCATTGTACCCAACGGGGTAAATTTAAAGGAAGCGTCCGCTCTAAGTCTTCAAGTTCCTGAGTTAATGCATCGATGACTTGATCTTTATCCATAAGTTATCTCCGGAGTAGGGTTTCATAATAGTGGCTCACTGTTTTTTTTGGCCATTCTTGGAAATATCAACGACATTGCCCATCAACTTGACGATAGCTGACCGCCCGTCTGACAATGATAAAACTTGACCATCTAAATGTTGATTGATTTTCTTGGATTGGTCCAAACTTGATTTAACGCCAACATCTCCATCCAAACAAACCGTCCGGAATTTAACCTTTGCCAAAACAGAATTTTCACCCAAACCAATATTTTGCTGAACTTCATCCAATTCCAGCAGACAGCATGGGTATTTAATATCGGTATGAGGCGTCAGATAAAAGTTTTGGTCTTCAACCTTTGATTGCAAATGCGACTTAACTGTCGCTAAAAATGAGAAGTCGCTCATGACTTTCGCCTCCCTGTGCTTACAACAAAATATATAGCTTAGTAATCTTAAGATCCCGTTAAATCAGGGCAAGTTTTAGCAAAAAAACGCAAACTTTCTCGATCTTTAACCATTGACTTTCGACAGTCGGCCCATAATCCCTGCCAGTAAATACGCTGAAATCTATAATTTGTGGGGCGAATTTTTATATCAAAAACTAAGGCATCGCCTTCCACACCTTTCAACCGTACATCGGCCCAAACTGTTGTTGAATGGGACCATCTTTCAGAAAGATCTCCCTCATCCGTTTCAACCAAATCTCGTCGCCATAATTGAACACGATCAGTTAACATTGAAGATTTCATGCCAGCCCCACTCTTTTATAGGGTTGTACCATTTGCAATAAAGCCAAATAACTATCGCGATCAATACCGGTCCGACATTCATAATGACAAGCAACATGATTGATAACCGCTTGAAGCAAAGTTGGGGGCACACACTCTGGTCTCTCTCCATAGCCAGCCACAAATTCAATCTCAAAGCATTTATAGGTGGTTTCTGTATGCACTATCATCCGACCCGCTTCTTCCTGGACCATATAATTGACCTGCCGTTTTTGTCCTAAGGAATCAATAATGGCAACATGCTTAAGCTCAACTATATTCTGCTTTGGCAGCACAACAGTAGCACGGCAGCGTTGCACATCTGATAAACCAACTGGATGGGACTCTGAGACTAGGGTTTGCCATAAAAATGTTGTGTTTAACAGAGGTGAGTCGATCAGATCTTCGACCCATGTTGTTGCAACCTTAATAAGATGTATTAAATAATCGTCATCCTCAGCGTGATCAAGACGCAAATGCGCCTTGATCTGCTGAAGTGACACGCAGGGTTGGGCTTGCGTTTGAATCACTGTCAGCATAAATTACTCCTGGGGTGTTTCGTTTTCTTTGGTTACATCAACAATTTTAATGGCGTTAAAATTAACCACATCACCGCCAACCCGTTTGGTGGCATAGAATTCCACATAAGGCTTAGCTGAAAACGGATCGCGCAAGACGTTCATGCTGGATCGATCCACAATTTGATAAGCTTTGGCAATATTCGCAAAGATGATTTTTTCTTTACTTGTTTCTATGTCATCGCACAAATGAACAGGATACCCCATTAACAAGTTAGGCTGATCGGCGGCCAAAGATGACTGCCAGACATACATGTCGTTACCATCCTTAATTTTACGAATCAAAGCCGCGGCACGGCGAGACATAATCCAGCATGCCCCTTCCAGATATTCTGATTTCATCGCATAAAATACATCGATTAGATCCTCAGCGGTTATATCCTTGTCTGCGGCAATCGTAAGAGTTTCAATATTACCCCACTCTCCTTTGCCGATATCAGCAGCTGGATAGCTCAGAATACCTTTTGGCTTCGCCGTACCATCTCCATAAAGGAACGCTTGATTTTCTGTCTTTGCTATTTTATCAGCAATACGTTCTGCTAACCAAGATTCGACGTTAACCGCTGCATCATCAAGCATCCGTTGGCTAACTTTTGGTTTTGCATAAACTTCATGAACAGGAATAGAAACTTTAACGAGTTCAGGGGTGGATGTTTCATCGCGTGCAGCAGTTTCAGCAACCCAACCCACATCCGGTTCTGTTTTTTCAATCAGCATATCCATCGCATCATGGGTGATAGTGGTCACCGCAGCTAAACGACGAATGGTTGATCGAGATTGTAAATGCTGATTAATTAATTGAACAGCCGAGGATGGGATCAAGTATCCGCCACTACTATCATTCGAACTAATCATTGCTTTGGCTGAAATGTCATCAATTCCTTTCCGAACGAATTGCCCGAACCCATCAAAAGAATCAGACTTTGCCATGACCATTTGCGGACGCTTTAAAGCAACTTCCACCTGGTTTAGTCTCTCAGCTGTTTTGCATAGGGTATCTTCAACCTGGGCAATTTTAGTTTGCTGTTCTGTTGTAAAATCCTTAACAGATGCATTAAGTTCCGCCAAAGTGGTGGTGATTTCTGTCATGAGTTACTTCCTTTCTTGAGTTAAACGTCGAGACTTCAGCATCTCGCTGAGCTCCTTAATTTGCCGGACAATATCGTCACTAACGGCAAATTCCTTGACCGCGGTGATTTTTGCATCCGGATTGGCAGCAAAAGTCACAAGCGAAATTTCGAGTAAATCGACTTCTTCTAAAATACGCGCATTCTTTTTTGGATCCTTTAAGGCTCTGATAGAGCGAAAACCGATAGAAAGACTGTCAATAACGCCAGCTTTCATCAAAGCATAAGCCTCGCGACCCGCTTCTAAATCCAGAAGCAATCGCCCTTTTACGAATAAACCATGCGCGTCTTCATAAATTTCATCCCACACACCGATCGGTTTGCGTTGATCGTGCTGCCATAACATTTTTGGCAAGCGTCCTTTGGCACGCCATTTGTGGAGGGATTGTTGAAAAGCTTGGCGTCCCACAATTTCTTGATGATGATCCGTTACATCAAAAACGCTGGCATAGCCACAAAAAAAGCCATCATCTTGATGGCTTTTAATCGAAAACGGAATACTTAAGTGTTTGGTCATGGGGCCTCCTTCTTAGGGTTAACAGTCAAAGCATCGCCATTCGGCAAGGGTCCATATCCCACTGCCTGGCGCTTTTCATTAAGGGTGAGAAAATCAGCTGATTGAATTTTGTTCCATAGAGATTCACGCCGTTGAGCCAAAGCTGGAATGGCGTCAACATCGTAGGACAAACGATATCCATTCCCAAAATAAGGACAAAGCCACAGATTGAATTCGGCGATCAGAAATTCCATCAAGGGTAGGATGGTATCTTCCCACAGGTGATAGCGAGCTTCCTTATAATTGGCAAATGTTGCATCTCCTGCAATTCCCACCAGCATCGGTGGAACCCCAAAGGCTTGGGAAATTTCCCGGGCCGACATTTTTTTCCCTTCGATAAAATCGAGGTCTTTCGGACTGAGTCCCATTTCTTTCCAATCAAAATCACCCTCTAAAACCATTATTCGGCCCGCATTGGCATTGCCTTCATAGATTCGGCGAATATCCTCGCGCAGGGAATCTCTTTGCTTTTCCGTAAGGGGCTGAGAATTTCCAGGCTTAAACATCAAAGCACCGCTTGGACGCCCACCGTTTTGCAACAAGGATAAATTATGTTCAGCCACAACATTATGTTGATCAATTGATCGAGCAGCCGCTTCGATAGGACTCATGCCATACCAATCATTTAATGGATGGAAATTTTTCAGATGAAGCACGGAAGAATGTCCCGTAATTGGATCACATTCTAAGCGCCGTTTATGTCCATCAATATCGTATTCAAATCCGGTAGGCATACCCGATATTCCTGGAATAACTTTCATCCGATCAGGTCGCAAAGCATACAGCTCACGCGCTTGATTCTGTTGATCAAAGACTGCTTCAATATAAGCATTGCCAGACAACAACAAATGCCCCACCACCGCTTCCATAAAAGAAGAGCCCGCTTGACGCGGGCTCGGACAGTTGAGCAACTCTAAAAGGGGATGTCGATCAACTTCATGATCCTTATGATATAGCAACCACGGTACGCTACCCACACCGCGAGCAATCAAAGTAACACAGCGGTAAACAATAACATTTTTTTGATAACCTTCATCCGCTAACAAAGCATAATTGCGGGGGGTCCACACCGGCTTACCCAGCGTATTATAAGCAATATAAGAAGCCACACTGCTAGACTTTTGTTCAGTCCGCTGTGGCCACAAATTTTTAAGAATATTCATGGAATTTCCTTTTAACGATACACGACTCCAACTTACAAGAAATGTTATATATCAATTAAATAATATTAGGCAATAGATGGTACACACCATAAATTGCCCATGGGAAATTTTTTATAGCCTATACAATTTTTCGACTGCCTGTCCTCTCAAGATCCCGGCTCTTTGGCCGGGAAAAGGGAGAATAAATAAAAAAAGGGTTCTATCCCCGGACTTGATCCGGGGTCTCGAGCTCACAAGAGCCATCGCTTGCTATCTCGAGATCCCGGCTCTTCGGCCGGGAAAGGAAGTATCAATAAAAAAAGACCTATTCCCCGGACTTGATCCGGGGTCTCGATTTCATAAGGGCCATCGTCTGCCATCTCGAGATCCCGGCTCTGCGACCGGGAAAAGGGAGAAAATGGTAAAATAGTAGCCATACAAAAGAACTTATTCCCCGGACTTGATCCGGGGTCTCGAGATCATAGGGGCCACCGCTTGTCAGCTCGAGTTCCCGGCTCTTCGGCCGGGAAAGGAAGTATCAATAAAAAAAGACCTATTCCCCGGACTTGATCCGGGGTCTCGATCTCACAAGGGCAATCGCTTGTTATCTCGAGATCCCGGCTCTTCGGCCGGGAAAGGAAGTATCAATAAAAAAGACCTATTCCCCGGACTTGATCCGGGGTCTCGAGCTTACAAGGGCCGTCGCTTGCTATCTCGAGATTCCGGCTCTGCGACCGGGAAAGGAAGTATCAATAAAAAAAGACCTATTCCCCGGACTTGATCCGGGGTCTCGATCTCACAAGGCCATCGCTTGCTATCTCGAGATCCCGGCTCTTCGACCGGGAAAGGAAGTATCAATAAAAAAAGACCTATTCCCCAGACTTGATCCGGGGTCTCGATCTCATAAGGGCCGTCGCTTGCTATCTGGAGATTCCGGCTCTTCGGCCGGGAAAGGAAGTATCAATAAAAAAGACCTATTCCCCGGACTTGATCCGGGGTCTCGATCTCATAAGGGCCGTCGCTTGCTATCTGGAGATTCCGGCTCTGCGACCGGGAAAGGAAGTATCAATAAAAAAAGACCTATTCCCCGGACTTGATCCGGGGTCTCGAGCTTACAAGGGCCATCGTGTGCCATCTCGAGATCCCGGCTCTTCGGCCGGGAAGGGAAGTACATCATGAAAAAAAATTTAATCATCCTTTATAAAATTAACCTTTATTTTAAAACTTCCTTTTAATATAAGGATTGATAGGTATTAGTTAAGTAAATCGGAAAACAACCATGAGACCCATTGATCTTTCTAAGTTAAGACCATTTTACATGGTGGCTCGAGAAGGGAACATGACTCGAGCCGCCGAAAAACTTAATGTTAGTCAACCCTCTCTCAGTCAACTAATCAATGATTTAGAATATAACCTTAAAGCCAAATTATTTGATAGAATTCCTCGAGGAATGCGTCTCACTCCTCAAGGAGAAAAATTATATACTCATGCCAAGGAAATCATTGAAAAACATGAAGTGTTTGAAAAAATTTTTCATGAAGTAGAGGATGAATTACAAGGTGATTTAAAAATTATCATAATGCCTTATATTGGAACAGATTGGCTTATTCCTAATATAAGAAATTTTTTAAATAAATATCCACAAATTAGTCTTCAAATAATTCTAAGCGATAATGAAATTCAGGATATAGGGGAACATGATATAGCCATCTGTCCTCTCATTCCTCATCAACCTCAGCTTATACAAGAGCCACTTTTTACAGTATCTATCCGCCTTTTTGCCAGTGAATCTTATCTTAAAAAGTTTGGTATACCCCAAAAACCAGAGGAGCTAAGTAATCATCGTTTAATTGTTTACAGAGAAAATTATCATAATCCCTATGAGAATTGGTTACTTAATATTGGAAATGATATTACGAATAAACCTCGAAAAGCTTATATCCAAATTTACTCTCTTCACGGAATGATCAATTGTGCTCTGAATGGACTTGGCATTATTGAAGCCCCTGATTTGACCAACATTTTAAATTTAGGTTTAAAAGAGGTTCTTCCTAATATGCCTAGGCCCCAGGTTCCACTTTATTTTATTTATGATAAATCTCGCAAAAATTCTAAAAAGATTATTCATCTCTATAACTATCTTCTCAAAATAGGCAAGTAAATTTAAAATACAAAGGAACAGATAATCTATTTACAGCTTAAAATAGTCCCGCTAACTGCTAGGTAATAAAGTTGGACGCAGATTTTTTAAAATTTCCTTAAAATCCCTGCGCCTTACATAAATTTTTTATCTATATGAGAAGCATAAAACAAGAAGAATTTATTTCTTAACAATTGAAATAGAAAAAAGAGGCTGACCATTTTTAGTTTCGAGAGGGATTCTATACATACGTGACTCCTTATTTTTGTTATCAACTATTGATTGATATTATGGTTTTTTTTAACTGTACGTTTCTTATTACCTTTTCTTATATCTCAAAGTCAATATTGGTTACCCTCCTATAAAATGAGAAATTTTCTCTATTTATCTCTTTAAAAAAGGGAAATAATTGATATTTTTACATTTTTATTCTTAATTATTTTAAATAGTACAAAGTGATAAAAAATTTGTGCTTTAAATTTCAAACCTTGTCCCTTCTCTCCACCAGGATTCACGGAGACATACATTTCAGCGGTTTATTATCCCGCCATTCTGGAAATGAATATAGTTGTAGGATGAGAACAATATTCTATAACAATATGGTTTCTCTACTAGCCTTTGGTTATCCGCTCACCGCATTACTGTGATAAATTTTTAAAATTAAAATTATTTACGTAGAAAATTATTAAATTAATTTTGCCTTACATTTTTTTATAATTTTATAAAAATTATTTTTTTGGCGGAAACCCTAAGTTTTTGAGATAAAGCATAAGCTACACTTATCTTTTTAATCCCACCTTAGTATTAGTCGTCTTAGAAAAAATTCATTAATTACAGCAAGACACTAATACTTTTTAAAGAAATATGATGACCAAACTAAAGAGGATAAATATGTTAAGCATCTTAAAAAATTACGTTACATCTTGGCAGACGGAAGAACTGGCTTTTTCTTATGAGCTTAACTGTTCGGTAACGCCAGCCGGGTTGGTATTAACATTGCATCAGTCACAGACCTCGTTCTCTTTAGCGATAACAATTCAACCTTCTCCGGATTCTTTACGCATCAGCAGTTTTACGCTTGAAGAAGAGTCCCATTTAGGTTGATCTCTCTCAACCCTTGTATGATGCGGCGTTGATTGAAATGGTGCTTCAAGGGTTAGATTTAATTGCCTTCTGCGCTCAACGCTTTAACAAGCAAGAGGTTAATTTTATGCTTTCTCCCTACGAAGCCGATCATTTAACAGCGTTGAAAACCTCTTCCACTCCATCTCTACCCATACCACCATTCATGGAAAACGCCAGCTATTGACGCTAATAATAGGGGATGATTTCTTTGAAACCATGGAAAGCATGACAGTTCAACTGCACCAAAGATTGTGGGCTCATCAAAAGACAGATTTAGTGGTGAGAAAATACTTACAAAGTGCCGATCGAACAAATGCCCCAGTCTTAAGTTTCCTTTCACTTCAGAAAAAAAACATGTCTCAAGCGAAGGGGGAAAATGTGATTGCTTTTCCGAAAGCGTCTCAGCATAAAACAGCCATCTAGAATCAATCTCAGAGAACTTTTAAGCCCCTAAGAAAATTGTATTTTCTTGGTCGATCCCTTTTTGCCTATAGAAAATTTTACTACAAGGTAGTCGTTACACTATGAACTCAAAATTGTCCTCCATAGAAGCCCATATTGGCCAACAAATTAAGAAAAGACGGCTGTCTTTAAACCTTAAGCAGCATGAATTAGCCAAGTTGCTTAAGATAACCCCGCAGCAGCTATCTAAATACGAACGGGGAGCTGATAGACTACCCTCTTACCGCCTCTACCAACTGTGTAAGGTGCTCTCTGTCACTCCCAACTTCTTTTTCGAAGGACTCGAGGGTGTATCAATCTGCCTGACCGAGCATGGGAATTGGCTTGTTTATGAAAACTTAAAAGGACAAAAAGTACACATTAAACTTTGTGAGCTTTATGGCACGGTTTCAGATGTAAAAGTTATATAGAAAAATAAGAGATGACTTAGTATGACCACTTTGCCCTATTGTTTCTTTCCAACTAGCACAGAAATTGATTATTTAACTAATTCTTAGTTTATTTTAAAGTTGGAATTATGCTTGCCCCCTTGGGAGAATCTGAGTTATTGTATTTACATAAATTTTATTCAAATTTGCGATTATTGAATGAAGCCACGCCCTCTTTCTCCTCATCTCCAGGTTTATCGCCCGCAGATTACTTCCGTTCTATCAATTCTTCATCGCCTGACAGGGGGTGGTCTTGTTATTTCGCTGTTATTTTTTATTGCCTGGCTCACCAGCCTTTCGATCAGTGAATCAGCCTATCACAGTTTTAAAGACTTTATGAGTTCATGGTTTGGTCAGATTGTTATTCTATTTAGCCTATTTGGGTTTTACTATCATTTAGCCAACGGTATACGCCACCTTGCTTGGGATTATGGCCACGGATATGAGCTCTCAACGGTTCGTTTAACGGGTTGGATTGTGGTAATTTTCGCTGTGTGCACGACCCTTATGACATGGAGTTTTGCATGACAACCTTAAAAAATTTTCATACCCCCATGAAACGAGCCAAAGGCTTAGGGTCGGCAAAGGATGGGACAGGCCATTGGATTGCCCAGCGGGTGAGCAGTATTTTGATTGCGCCGCTCGGACTTATGATCGTGGTTTGGCTGTCGCAGAATCACCAATTACCATACCCGGAAATGATCCATACAATTGGTAATCCGTGGATAGCGAGCCTCCTCTTCTTATTTGTTGCCAGTGTCAGTTATCATGCAGCGCTTGGGTTGCAGGTTATCATAGAGGACTATGTTCACAATCACTTTTGGCGTTACTGGCTATTAATAAAAACTCGTCTGGTCGGATATATCTTGCCAGCTGTGACTCTATTTTTATTGATACAAATTATGTTCTTGGGAATGAAATAAGATGGCAGAGAGCTACAAAATTATAGATCACCGTTTTGATGTCGTGGTTGTGGGCGCTGGTGGCGCTGGATTAAGGGCAACCCTTGGCATGTGCGCTGCCGGACTGAAAACAGCCTGTGTCACCAAAGTTTTCCCCACACGCAGTCATACAGTCGCGGCTCAAGGGGGGATCGGAGCAGCTCTCGGTAACATGGGCGATGGCGACAACTGGAAAAACCATTTTTATGATACGATCAAGGGATCCGACTGGTTGGGCGACCAAGACGCCATTGAGTATATGTGCCGCAATGCCCTCCCCTCAGTTATTGAACTCGAACACTTTGGCGTTCCCTTCTCTCGGACGCCTGAAGGAAAAATTTATCAACGCCCCTTTGGCGGCCACACCATTAATCAGGGCGAATCCATGGCAAAACGGGCTTGTGCTGCAGCTGACAGAACAGGGCATGCGATTCTCCATACTCTTTATCAGCAATGCCTAAAACACCAAGCTGAATTCTTTGTAGAATATTTTGCCCTTGATTTAATTATGGATGAAAAAGGTCGCTGTCGGGGAATTATAGCACTTTGCCTGGATGATGGAACCATCCATCGTTTCCAAGCTCACACAGTCGTCTTAGCCACGGGCGGTTACGGACGCGCTTTCTTTTCCTGCACCTCAGCCCATACCTGTACGGGTGATGGCAATGCCATGGTTTTACGCGCCGGCCTTCCTTTACAAGATATGGAATTTATTCAATTTCACCCCACAGGAATTTATGGATCTGGTTGCTTAATAACAGAAGGCGCCCGCGGTGAAGGAGGTTATTTAACGAACAGTGCCGGAGAGCGCTTCATGGAACGCTATGCCCCGAACGCTAAAGATTTAGCCTCTAGAGACGTTGTCAGCCGGGCTATGACCATTGAAATACACGAAGGACGGGGCGTCGGTCCCCATAAAGACCATATCTTTTTGCATTTAGAACATCTCGATCCAAAAGTTCTCCATGAACGCCTTCCAGGTATTTCGGAAACAGCCAAGATTTTTGCAGGCGTCGATGTAACAAAAGAACCTATTCCTGTTATTCCAACAGTTCACTATAATATGGGCGGCATCCCAACCAATTATATGGCCGAGGTCATTAAGGATAGCAAAGGCACAGTGGTTCCCGGCTTGATGGCAATTGGTGAAGCCGCCTGCGTGTCAGTTCATGGAGCCAATCGCCTTGGCACAAACTCCTTACTCGATCTCGTGGTTTTTGGTCGCGCAGCCGCTCATCGAGCCCGCGACCTTATTACCCCGAATATGCCGCATGAAACTTTGCCAACGTCTGCCGGTGAAAAGGCTATCGAGCGGATGGATAGAATCCGCAATAGCAATGGTCCCTTAAAGAGTGGTGATATTCGTCTTAAGATGCAACGAACCATGCAAAAACATTGCGCTGTGTTCCGCGATGAAAAACACATGCAAGAAGGTTGGGAAAAAATTAAGGAAGTCCATGATAGTCTGAAAGAAATTCAGATTAATGACAAAAGTTTGATTTGGAACAGTGATTTGATTGAATCCTTAGAGTTGCATAACTTGCTGGAACAAAGCCTGGTAACCCTGGCTTCTGCGGTGAACCGTAAAGAAAGCCGTGGCGCCCATGCCAGAGAAGACCATCCTGATCGAGATGATGCGGAATGGATGAAGCATACCTTGTGTACATTAATGGGGAATAAAACAAATATTGATTATCGACCTGTGCAGATGAAAACTCTAACAGATGAAATTGATGTTATTCCCCCCAAGAAACGGGTTTATTAAAGGACAGAACCATGGCTGATTTTTCCCTTCCCCGCAATTCTAAACCCACACAAGGCAAGCATCATGCTTGTAACAATGCTGCCGGTGAAGTTCGTACATTTCAAGTTTACCGTTGGAATCCTGAGGACGATGCTAACCCCCGCATTGATTCCTATGAAATCGATCTCAAAGAATGCGGCCCCATGGTGCTAGATGCCCTGATCAAGATAAAAAATGAAATGGATTCTACTCTCACTTTTCGTCGCTCTTGCCGCGAGGGAATTTGTGGCAGTTGCGCCATGAATATTGACGGAACCAATACCCTCGCCTGTACTAAACCAATTAGTGAAATTAAAGGGAATGTGAAGATTTATCCGTTGCCCCATATGAATGTGATTAAGGATTTGGTGCCTGATTTGTCCTTAGCCTATGCCCAATATGCTTCGGTTAAACCATGGATTCAATCAGATACCTCGGTTGGAGAACGTGAACGGTTACAAAGTGAAGAAGATCGTGCCAAACTTGACGGATTATGGGAATGTATTTTGTGCTTTAGCTGCACGACTAGCTGTCCAAGCTATTGGTGGAATGGTGAGAAATATCTAGGGCCAGCAACCTTACTTCAGTCCTATCGTTGGATTGCGGATAGCCGAGATGATCATACCGGCGAACGCCTTGATGATCTCGAAGATCCATTCAAATTGTATCGCTGCCACACCATTATGAACTGTACCAATACTTGCCCAAAAGGATTGAACCCAGCCAAGGCAATTGGGGAAATCAAAAAGCAAATTCTAGAACGTAAGGCTTAATTTTCCTCATGCTTTCAACGTAGCGTTGACAGCCAAAAGTTTGCTTCTTAACTGACCGTTCTTTAAAATGGTGGTTTTCATCTTTTACAGCAAAAACTCTATCTCTGGGCTTCCAATAACCAGGAAGTTATCAATAGTGGATTGTGATCCAAAATTGATGTCGCCACTCAATATACAATGAACAGGTTGATCAGATAGCCTCGAAGGGTTAATAACCACACCTTTAAGCCAAGAATCAGAATCTTGCGGTGCTAAAATTTTAATCGCCCCTGTTAAGGTTAGCGAGAAATCTTTAGCTTTAAATTTTGGAGTAACAAAGGTTGCCTCGCCCTTAACATCCCATAAACTCAATGAGACGTTAACCACATCCCTGACCTTAATATAAAAATCTGAATTAAAGTGTGCATCCATATATCGACCGGTTAAAACTGATTGGGTGGGTTGAATGTTAGTATAACTTTGAGGCGGCATAAATTGTTTGGTTGCCTTTAAATGCTTGACCATAACCTTAGAGGATTGGATATCACTTAGATCTATTGGATTAACTACTTTAATTTCCTGTTCTTGTACCTGAAAACAAACGCCTAGATCCTCGGCATCCGCTGTTACTATTCTCCTTTTATAAGAATTCTCTAAAGCATTATTGGAATGGGCTATGCCAATAATGATCCCGAGCGATACGCTTAACCGTTTAAATTTTACCATCTTTTAATCCCCCCTGATCAAAATAAAGTCATGGCCATCCCCAGATACATTCATGCAGATTTATGCTGGGGTGGCTATCATCAATCACTCATCTTCCAACTCCACTAAACAGCCAAAACAATCTTTTGGATGTAAGAAGATAACGGGCTTACCATGGGCCCCTATCTTTGGTGCACCAAGTATCCGAATTCCGTGTTGAGCCAGTTCAGCATAGGTACGAGAGACGTCTTCCACTTCTAGGCAATAATGATGGATGCCCCCTTGCGGATTTTTTTCTAAAAACTTGGTAACCGGAGAGGTGTCTCCTAAGGGATGAAGCAGTTCTAATTTAGTGTTGCCCATATCAACAAATATTGTTGTTACCCCATGGTCCGGCAGAGCCTGAGGCTCACTAATAGTTGCCCCTAATATATCACGATAAAATTTGGCTGCCTGATCAAGGTCGGGAACAGCAATCGCAATATGGTTTAACCGTTTTAGCATCTTGCCGTTCCCCCTTTTTAATCTGAATCTCTATACCGCTCAATTTCGACACCAACGCTTGAGGCATTTGAGTAAACATCAAGTTTTTCAACACAACACCAAACCTTAGTAATTCGAGGATTTTCAAAACATAGCTGAGCAATATCCTCTGCCAATGTTTCAACCAAATGCGTATGTCGGCCTTGCGCGAGCACCGTTATGGAACGAATTAATTGATCATAACAAACAAATTGTCCATGATATTTCTGATCATCAGGCGTCGGCATTTCAACTCGACATTTTAAATTTAACCGGATAGCCTGAGCCACCAAAGCTTCTTCTGCATTGATCCCAATAAAACAATCAAAAACAAGATCTTTGATAAGAATATCCCAAGTTTTGGAATGCTTAGATGCTTTAGCCTCTCTCCCGTGCTGGAATGTTATCATATTGGTCATTAGTCATCCCTTTGATCCAGGTTAGCTGGCACCATCCAACCTAAATGCTGACCACCATCCATAGCAATCATTTGCCCTGTCACTGATGGCGCGTTCCATAAAAACTCAATTGCTCTCGCAATCTCGTCCGTATCTCCGCCTATACCCAAAGGCGTTGATGTACATTGTTTTACAAACTGCGCTTGAGATTGGTTTGCATTTTTTAACGTCGGCCCAGGACCAATTCCATTGACTCGAATAGCGGGTGCCATCGCTAAAGCCAAAGCTTGAGTTAATCCCCATAATCCATACTTACTGATGCTATAACTCAAATAATGAGGCGTCAAGTTCCATACACGTTGATCAAGAAGGTTAACAATCATGCCCCTCCTCATTAATCGTTGAAATTCTTGACTCAATATCAACGGAGCCCTCAGATTAGGCTCCATATGATAATCCCATGATTCGCGGGTGGCTGTTTTAGAATTATCATATTTAAAGGTAGAGGCATTATTGATCAATAAATCAATACGGCCAGCCATCGCCTGCACAGCCTCCATAAGGCCAGAGACCTGGGATTCCTGAGCTAAATCAGCTTGAATCAACCAACACTTCTGGCCATGACCTTCAACCTCTTCTTTAAGATTTTGAGCCTTTTGAGAGGAAGTATGGTAGTGGACGACGACATCCCACCCAAGCTTTGCAAAATGAACGACAATAGCGCGCCCAATCCGTTGAGCTGCCCCTGTGACCATAAGTGTTGGCATTGTTTATTCTCCGTATTGGCTAATTCCTTTAAGCTCTTCTTCAATGCGTAAGAGTTGGTTATATTTTGCAACTCGATCTGAACGACACAGTGACCCTGTTTTAATCTGACCAGCATTAACGGCTACGGCTAGATCTGCGATAGTTGCATCCTCCGTTTCGCCTGACCGGTGTGAAATCACGACCCGATATCCATGGCGTCTGGCCAGTCTTATGGTATCTAAGGTTTCTGACAAAGTTCCAATTTGATTCAGCTTAATCAAAATTGCATTCGCTGCCAATTTCTTAATCCCCTGCTGCAAACGGTCAACATTTGTCACGAATAAGTCATCACCCACCAGCTGCACCTTGTCTCCGATTGATTGTGTCAACTGGCACCAACCATCCCAATCATCTTCAGCCAAGCCATCTTCAATGGAAATGATAGGATAGTCATTAATCAAGGCTTGATAATACTGAACCATACCAGCCGCATCTAATGTCTTACCTTCCCCTTTAAGGTGGTATTTTCCATCTTCATAAAATTCAGTTGCCGCCACATCCAAAGCCAACGCAATATCTTTTCCTGGCTGATAACCAGCTTCTTGAATGGCTTGCATAATAAAGTCGAGAGCTTCGCGGGAACTTCCCAAATTGGGGGCAAATCCCCCTTCATCGCCCACATTGGTCGACTGTCCTGCTTTTTTCAATAGTGACTTTAAGTGATGAAAAACTTCTGTCCCCATTTGAATGGCTTGAGCACTGGATTTGGCGCCGATCGGGACAATCATAAATTCCTGAATATCAACAGGATTATCTGCATGCGCCCCACCGTTTACAATATTCATCATCGGAACAGGCATGACATGCGCATCTATGCCCCCCACATAGGAATAAAGCGGTTGACCAACACTTTGAGCAGCTGCTTTAGCCACCGCCAAACTTACCCCCAGAATTGCATTCGCCCCTAACCGAGATTTATTTTTAGTCCCATCTAAAGTAATCATAGCCCTGTCAATACGGCGTTGATCACGAGCATCCATTCCCTGTAGAGTAGGAAAAATCTCATGCTCAAGAGATAAGATAGCAGACTGAACACCTTTCCCAAGAAAGCGGCTTTTGTCACCATCTCTGAGTTCTACTGCTTCATGACTGCCGGTAGAGGCACCTGATGGAACGGCTGCCCGACCAAACGATCCATCCGTAAGGGTGACATCTACCTCAACTGTTGGGTTGCCCCGTGAATCCAATATTTCTCGTCCAATTATATTTTTAATATATGGCATGATATTCCTTGAGAATGAGAGACAACCTTTAAGATCGTCGTCTTGTTTTATGAATCATTTTATTATTCTAAATTCCCGCTGACCCAAAAGCAACTTGATAAGAATTTTTTCCTAATTGTTTAGCCATATACATAGCCTGATCCGCTCGATCAATTAATTCAGAATAGCTAGAACTATGATCAGGATAAGATGCAACGCCAAAGCTTAGCTTAACACAAACTTCTTTATGATCAATTTGATAAGGCTGCTGACACATATCCAGAAGACGATCCATAATCGGTTCTAAAGCCGTTGCATCTTGGTAATAGATGAGAGCCACAAATTCATCACCCCCATAGCGAGCAACAATATCACCTTCCCTTAAGGCACTGTGAACGCGCTGTGCCACAGCTCTTAAAACAGAATCCCCAAACTCATGACCATAGCTATCATTGATATTTTTAAAATCGTCGACATCAATAAAAACAAGGTAAAATTGGTGCCGAGCCTCATTAATTAAGGATTCAACAATTCCTTCAAAAAATTGACGATTGGGCAAACCAGTCAATGAATCATTAAAGGCCAAATAACCTAATCCTCTGACTTCGCTGTTAGCATAATATTCTCGTTTGCGAATCAAATTTTCTAGCCGTGTAATCTCTTTTTCTAGATAAGATAAACTTTCAGACAGCTTATTATCGCCAGAATTAAGGTCAAGAGAGAGAAGATTTTTTGTTGTTTTCTTAATAGATTTTAACGATAATAATAATTGATTAGAAATTTTATTAGATGAATGTTGCAAATTGATCTCAGGGGACATATTAAGAATTTTTCGCACTATTCTCTTGCCCCTTGAAAAGAAAAGATTTTTTTGAATCTTGATACCTTCTGGATCCAAATTTTCCTCCACCACGTCTTGCTTTTTGCCAAGACCTTACAGGTTTTATATACCTTCTGTAAAGTTTAATTTTAACCTCTTAACTAAGGGCAATTTTTATTTTATTTTCATCAAGATAATGGTTAATTTTTCTTAAAAATATTTAACTTTTTCAAGTCTCTCATGTATTCCATAAATAATTGAATTTACTACTTCAATCATAAAACCTTTATGAGACTCTGCATAAGTGATAGTCAACCCTATTTATATTTTTGGTATTATATAGTCGCAGACTAGAATGATAGGCAATACTCTCTTAAAAGCATACCCTATAAGGTATATTTTATAGCGTATAAAAGGTCAATGAATGCCTTAGCATATAATAGGAAACTAGCCTCACGCCAAACCACTAGTTTACCCATGGTTCAGTCCCTCATAAAAAAACGGCCATAACGGCCGTTTCTTCCTGAACAAAAAATCTTATCCCATAAAGGGGGTATATCCCCACCAATAAATTGAGATGAATAAGAATAACCACACGACATCTACAAAGTGCCAGTACCAAGCGGCTGCTTCAAATCCAATATGGGCATCGGGGGTAAACTCATTGCGCCAGGCTCGGAGCCAACAAACACCCAAAAAAATTGTTCCAATGATCACATGCAGCCCATGAAAACCCGTTGCTAGATAAAATGTTGTTGGATAAATTCCACCATTTAAGGAAAATGCCGCATGGGAATATTCCATAGCCTGCACACAGGTAAAGACTAACCCTAAAATAACCGTTAATCCTAGGCCTTGAAGTACGCCCTTACGATCCCCCTCTAATAAAGCATGGTGCGCCCATGTAACGGTAGTTCCTGAAGCCAACAACAATAAGGTATTAAAATAAGGAAGATGGAATGGATCCATGGTTTCCACACCCTTGGGGGGCCAAACCCCACCCGTTGCTTCCTTGGGGAATATTGCTGCATCAAAATACGCCCAGAAAAAGGCAACAAAGAACATCACTTCAGAGCAAATAAATAATACCATCCCTGTCCTGAGGCCCGTCTGAATAGTCGTCGTATAAATTCCCTTGGTATTTGATTCACGAATAACATCCCGCCACCATAGACCCGCCGATGCCAGTAACATCAATAACCCGACAATCAGGGTGATCTTTGTGCCACCATGAAAAAAGTGCACAGCCCCCACAGTAACAACAAATGTAGCCAGCGAAGTAACCAAAGGCCACGGGCTTGGATCGACAAGATGAAAAGGATGTTTATGCTCAGGAGTTTCAGACTTATTTTCCATTTAAAAACCCAAAACAGATTAAACCTTGTTTATAGACTATACCTAATTTATATAAAGTTTAAGCTTTTTTTAAGACTGAATCTTAAGATTTGATTAAGGAGCATATTGTCAGTTTTTTATCAATAATTTTGACGTAAGATAAAAGTATAATTAAATAACTTGAAGCAAAAATAAGTTACGAGATAAGATTTAAGAAAAATTACGTAGTAATAAAGCAAAATTTTACCAAAGAGATTTTTAACGCGAAAGGCTGCCTAACCCCCTGCTTTTTGAAACCGCATCTCCCCATTAATTCTATATAGGAGATTAAAGGCTATGTTGTTACGACAAGAAGATCCCAAACCTACCATCCCTTTTTTGATGGGCGCGATTGGTGTTGTTTTTGGAGATATTGGTACCAGTCCCTTATATACGATAAAAGACTGTTTGTCTGAATCCCCTTATGGCCATGATTTCTCGATGATTATGGGGATTTTATCGTTAATATTCTGGTCAATTACCACCGTGGTAAGCCTTAAATATATTTGCTTTGTTTTGCGCGCCGATAACAATGGGGAAGGCGGAATTTTATCCCTGCTCTCTTTAAGTATGCGGGGCGCAAGCGATAAAACCAAAAAATACCTATTTGGCATTGGAATGATCGGCGCTGCTCTTTTTTACGGCGATGCAGTCATTACACCAGCCATTTCAGTCTTAAGCGCCGTCGAAGGATTAACCGTCGTTTCACCCAGCTTTACGAACTATATAGTGCCCGTGGCATCAATAATACTGATTATTCTATTTTTAATCCAACAAAAGGGCACTGAAACAATTGGCAATTTATTCGGCCCAGCCATGACATTATGGTTTTTAGTTATTGGGAGTTTGGGAATCTATCAGATTATCCAAACACCGCAAATTATTGAAGCCCTTAATCCGTGGTATGCTTATCAATTCTTTCACGACCATGGTCCGCATTCTCTGGCTATCCTTGGATCCGTTGTTCTGGCAATCACCGGGGCTGAGGCACTTTATACAGATCTAGGTCATTTTGGCAAATCAGTGATCCGCCGCGCCTGGTTATTTATGGTCTTCCCTTGCTTGCTTCTTAATTATTTTGGTCAGGGCGCTCTTCTTCTTACCCATCCTGAAGCAGCCTCTAATCCATTCTTCTTTCTCGTCCCGGCTTGGGCAACATTACCGTTGGTTATTGTCGCCACGACTGCAACCGTTATTGCGTCCCAAGCCGTGATTTCAGGTATATTTTCCATGACGTGGCAAGCCGTACAGCTTGGGTACTTACCCCGCTTACGCGTCGACCATACATCAAGAAAAACCATCGGCCATGTTTTCGTCCCCACCATGAATTGGTCGTTGCTTTTTATGGCATTGATTCTGGTTATCCTATTTAAATCATCAACAGCATTAGCCTCAGCTTATGGCATGGCTGTCACAGGCATCATGGTTATTACCACTTTCCTCACAAGCTATCTTGCTCTTAATAATTGGGGATGGGGTTGGTGGAAAGTCGTTCCCATTTTCGGAATATTCTTAATTATTGATATAACCTATTTCAGTGTTAATCTGATGAAATTCACAGAGGGTGGCTGGATTCCGCTGGTCATTGGGATATTCTTATGGGCGATTATGACCACTTGGAAAAAAGGAAGGGATATTCTTAATAATCAAATCCATCAATCGGGTAGGACGCTTTTAAATTTCATAAAAAATATTGAACAAGATCCCCCCTTACGTATCCCAGGTAATGCCGTTTATCTGTCATCAACACCGGATAATGAACCCCTCTCTTTGACGATTAATCTTAAGCATAATAAAGTATTACATGAGAAAGTTGTTTTTCTTTCCATTATTACCAAAGATATCCCCCGTGTTTACCATTCCGAAAAAATATTAATAGATGATTTGGGACATGATATTTATCAAGTTATTTATTATGTTGGCTTCACAGAAACACCGAATATTCCTAATCTTTTTGAAAAATGTGATGAGCTTGGTTTACACCTAAGCCTACAAGACACCACGTTTTTCATGAGTCGAGGCATTCCTGTGGCTAGTACCACGCCTCATTTGCCAGCTTGGAGGGAACACCTTTTTATTTGGCTGGCAAAAAATGCTATGAACGCTACAGAATTTTATAAAATCCCCTATAAACGGGTGCTCGAATTAGGAATTAGGCTCAAACTGTAATTAAAAAGGAGGGCTTTACCCTCCTTTATATAACTCAACCTTACCAAGAATAATATTTCATAAACTCTAAGGGGTGTGGGGTCCGCTCATAAGTTAGGACATCTTGCCATTTCAATTCCATATATCCCTGAATGAAATCATTTGTAAAGACATCGCCGTGAAGCAAGAAGTCATGATCAGCCGCCAGAGCTTCTAAAGCTTCCCTCAACGACCCACACATATTAGGCAATGTGGCCGCGATGTCCAATTCTTCAAACAGATTATGATCGGATGGTTCCCCTGGATGAATCTGATGACGAATCCCATCAAGCCCAGCCATCAGCATAACCGCATTTCCTAAATAAGGATTGGCGAGTGGATCGGGGAAACGAATCTCAACGCGTTTCGCTTTTTCTCCCATGGCTGTTGGGATACGGCAAGCAGCAGAACGATTTTGCGCCGAATACGCCAAAATCACGGGGGCTTCATAGCCCGGCACTAACCGTTTATAGCTATTCGTAGTCGGATTAGTAAATGCATTAATAGCTTTAGCATGCTTCAAAATTCCGCCAATATAATAGAGAGCCGTTTCGGATAAACCACTGTAGCCGCCCCCGGCAAATAAAGGCTTATCATCCTTCCATAAGGACTGATGCACATGCATTCCCGATCCATTGTCACCAAAGATCGGCTTGGGCATAAACGTTGCCGTTTTACCATAACTATGAGCAACATTTCTGACCGCGTATTTATAAATTTGGATATTATCACCGGTTTCGACCAATTCCCCGAATTGGAAACCTAGCTCATGTTGAGCGGGAGCCACTTCATGATGATGCTTTTCCATCTTTAAACCCATTTGCTGCATGACCGTAACCATTTCAGCTCGCATGTCATTCAACGAATCTAAGGGTGAGACAGGGAAGTATCCACCCTTTGGTAAAGGACGGTGGCCGTGACTGGATTCATTTATTTCACGGCGATTATTCGATTGAAATTCTTCGGATTCTAATTCATAAAAAGCTGCGGTACTGTCCACGCCATAGCGTACCCCATCAAAAACAAAGAATTCTGCTTCCGGCCCAAAATAAGCATTGGTAGCAAGACCAGAGTCTTTAAGATAAGCTTCTGCTTTTTTACCGATGGATCGAGGGTCCCGCGTATAAGGTTGACCGCCTCGTGGATCATATATATCGCAAACCACAATCATGGTCGTTTGAACTGAGAATGGATCAAGATGGACAGAAGAAAAATCGGGCTTCATGATCATATCTGATTCGTGAATTTGGCGCCATCCACTAATGGATGATCCATCAAAATAGATCCCCTCCTCCAACAATTTCTCATCAACGGCCTCAACAGGAAAACTCATGTGATGCCAAGCTCCCAAAATATCTGTGAAGCGAAAATCAACAAATTTAACTTGCTGTTCCTCTAATTGTTTTAAGAATTTGTTGATCAAATTTTTTCTCCTTAATTTTAAATAAAATCTTTATTTTATGGTTATACATTTCCCTTGTTCTGGTTTCAAGAAAAGTCTCGGTTACTTAATGTTACAACTCTAGCTAACTGCTTTAAAAAATAGGATTAGATTAGAATAAGAAATTCTTCGTAAGGGCAATGAGAAAAAAATTTATGAAAAGACCTTCCTGTCGGTATAATGCATTCTTCTCTGTGCGAACGGGACATCAACAAAAATAAAAGAAGGTTCTATTAAAAAGATAAAACTAACAGCCTTACCTTTCCAGGTGTTGGATAAATTTATACCTATTTTTTCTTCTTCTGATTATTGTGTGCACGATAATTTTAACCAGTTAATATTTATTATTAAAAATATTTAGGAGTTTATTATGAAAAATTTATTTTTGCTTTACCAATTATTTTAAATTCAACCTTTTTTTTATATAATCCAGCCTCCTCCACAGAAAAGTGGACAAAGACTTTTCATACAAATATTGGTCCGGTGGAACATACTCCTGACTATACCCGTCTAGGCCCCATGACCTTCAGAGGGAATGTCTATTTTGAGTGTGAGCACATTGATAGTGTACCATTAAAGGCTCCTATTAAACTCCAAAAAAGCTTCAGCCGCACTGAATTTATAGAGGCGCTAAAACAAGCCGGTATTTATTTGAGCTCTTCAGAAACGGATGAAACTCCAAGAGAACCTATCAAAAATTGGACCGAGACCTTTAATATCCGAATTGGTCTAGTGACGCATACTTCTGATTTTATTCAATTAAATTATTTTCTTCCTACTAAAAAAGGAACGTGGCAGTCTTCCCCTTCTCTCATCCTCACCAATCGAGATTTTCCTGGAATTATAAGAGATAATCCTGTTACCTTGAGTATAAACATGACCCGTACTGATTTTGTAAAAGCACTTACTGATTCTAACCTTTACCCTACTAACTAATCTCTTTCACAATTATACGGATAAAAAAAGCTCCTTGGATAAGGGGCTTTTTTCCTTTGCAGTTTAAGAGCAAAACTGTTATTCTCCTTAAGAAATCCACACACAGGAGTGGTTAAGATGGGAGAGCCATCAAAACCGTCCGGTGCTAACAGCCGTTAGTCACTATCCTGTGGAGGTATAACCGGAAAAGGAGTATTTACCCAATGGCACTGCCAACATTTTCAATGCGTCAGCTTTTAGAAGCTGGTATTCACTATGGTCACCATACACGTCGCTGGAACCCAAAGATGGCTCCATTTTTGTTTGGTGTTCGTAACAACATTCACATTATTGACCTAGAACAAACCGTTAACCTATTACACCGTGCGCTAGAAGCGGTTCGTAACACAGTTGCTGCTGGTGGTCGTGTTTTGTTCGTTGGAACAAAGCCTCAAGCTTCTGCAAAAGTTAAAGAGTCAGCAAGCAAATGCGGTCAATACTATATTAATCACCGCTGGCTCGGTGGCACATTGACCAACTGGAAAACTGTTAACCAATCCATTAAGCGTATGAAGGATCAAGAAGAACGTCTTTCTAACCAGGGTCAAGGCCTGACAAAGAAAGAACAACTTGATTTACAACGTGAATACACAAAGCTAGAGCTTGCTTTGGGTGGTATCCGCGATATGGGTGGTCTGCCTGATCTATTGTTTGTTATCGACACCAATAAAGAAGCGATTGCAATTCAAGAGGCTGCTCGCCTAGGTATTCCGGTTGTTGGTATTTTGGACAGCAACTCTGATCCAGTTGGCGTTACATTTCCTATCCCTGGTAACGATGACGCTCAACGCGCGATTCAAATGTATTGTGATCTTGTTGCTGGTGCCGTTCTTGATGGTTTACAAGCTGAAATGGCAAATGCTGGTATCGATCTCGGTGCCTCAATTGAGCTTCCTGCTGAACTGCTAGCACAAGAAGTTGGCGAAGAGCACGCTGAATAAGATTTTTAATATCTAAATCAGCCTATTTGTACACAATACGGATCAGAGATTAAGTGTAAGTTTTCTTCAAAAAATCAACGGGGATAGCCTCTCATAGAAGATTGATGAAGAAAAAACCAATTAAAGATCCGCGTTCACAAATGTACAAAATGATCTGAGTTAGATATACTAATGCTCAAGATAGGATCTTGAGCATCAATCTTTTCGTTTTGGACAATTTGATCTAATTTAAATCTAACTATATTTCAGGAGATGATTATGGCTGAAATTTCCGCAGCTCTCGTTCGCGAACTCCGCGAAAAGTCCGGCGCCGGTATGATGGACTGTAAAAAGGCACTCACCGAAACCAATGGTAATGTTGAAGAAGCGATTGACTGGCTTCGTAAAAAAGGTCTAGCTGCAGCAGCTAAAAAAGCTGGACGCGTTGCTGCTGAAGGCCTTGTTGGTGTTGCAACCAGCGGTACGAAAGGTGCAATTGTTGAAATTAACGCTGAGACTGATTTCGTTGCGCGTAATGAGCAGTTCCAAAGCATGGTTCGTAACGTTACAGAAATTGCCCTTGCCGATGCTCATACAGATGAGTCCCTTAAGTCAGCAAAATACGATGATGCCCAAACAGTAGATAGTGAAATCACCCGTTTGATCGCCACGATTGGTGAAAACATGAGCCTACGTCGGACTCGCAGCTTGAGCGTTCCTCAAGGCGTTATTAGCTCTTACATTCACAATGCAACAGCCCCAGGTTTGGGTAAGATTGGTGTTTTGGTTGCTTTGGAATCAGCAGCACCAGCAGACAAACTCAATGAATTGGGTAAAAAGATTGCTATGCATATTGCAGCAGCCAATCCAGCCGCATTGACCATCGAAGAGGTTGATCCAACAGCTCTAGAGCGTGAGCGTACAGTCTTGATTGAACAGGCTCGGGCCACAGGGCGCCCGGAAGAAATCATCCAAAAGATGGTTGAAGGCCGTGTTCGCAAGTTCTACGAAGAAGTTGTTTTACTTGAGCAAACATTTGTTCTTGATGGACAAACAAAGGTTGCCGATGTGGTAGAACAAGCTGGTAAAGAATTCGGTGCTCCTATCCAGTTGACCGGTTATGTAAAATACACTCTGGGTGAAGGAATCGAAAAAGAAGAAGCTGACTTCGCAGCCGAGGTTGCAGCTCAGGCTTCTGGCAATCGCTAAATATAGGAAGGACTCAATGACATACAAAAGAGTCCTCCTCAAAATCTCTGGGGAGGCTTTAGCTGAAGTTGATGATGCGGGGCATCCCCAAACTCTCAGCAACCGCATGTTACACAAGATAGCAGCTGATATCCATACAGCAACCCAATTAGGTGTTCAGGTATGTGTTGTTATTGGTGGTGGTAATATTTTCCGTGGTGATAAAGGATCTCAAGTTTTAGGTATTGATCGGTCAACCTGTGATTATATGGGGATGCTCGCGACCGTTATTAATGCTCTTGCCTTACAGAATGCGATCGAACAAAATGGTATGGCCTGTCGCGTCATGACGGCAATCCCAATGAAGGCTATTGGAGAGGATTATGTCCGCCGTCGCGCCGTATCCCATATGGAAAAAGGTCGGGTGGTTATTTTTGCAGCGGGATCCGGTAATCCCTTTTTTACCACCGATACAGCGGCAGCCCTTCGAGCTTTGGAAATGGAATGTGAATTACTATTAAAAGCAACCAAAGTTGACGGTGTTTACAATAAAGATCCGGTCAAGCATAAAGATGCCCAACACTACGCTAAATTAACGTATAGCGATATCCTTAATGATCGCCTTAGTGTGATGGATGCCACAGCTGTTGCCCTCCTGCGCGAGCACAAACTCCCCTTAGCTGTATTTTCAATTTTCGAAGCCAATGGCTTTGCTAATGTTCTTGCAGGCAAAGGCCAACACACCCTAATATCAGAAGTTTAACAAATAAGAGGATTTACCCATGTCTAATCCACGTATTACAGAATCAGCCCGCCGTATGGATGGCACCATTGAGGTTTTAAATAGAGAGCTCTCCGGTCTTCGCACAGGACGCGCCTCTATTAATTTACTTGATAGCGTCAAGGTCGATGCGTACGGTACACCAACCCCTATTAATCAAATTGGAAACATTAACGTACCTGAAGCCAGAATGCTGACTGTCCAAGTTTGGGATAACTCCATGATTAAGAGTACGGAAAAAGCCATTCGTGATGCGGGCCTAGGCTTAAATCCAGCCGTTGATGGGCAATTGATCCGTATTCCCTTGCCACCGCTAAACGAAGAACGCCGTCAAGAATTGACAAAAATCGCAGCCAAGTATGCTGAAGAAGCTCGTATCAGCGTCCGTAACGTGCGTCGCGACGCCATGGAAGCTTTAAAGAAAAGCGAAAAAGATGGCGATATTTCCGAAGACGAACATCGTCGTTTATCGGATGAAGTTCAAAAAGTTACAGATGCTCATATCAAAAAAATTGACGAAGTCTTAGCCTTAAAACAAAAAGACATTCTGCAAGTTTAAGATATTTTCCGAGCAGAGAAGAAGGGATTATCTTCCTTTCCTCTCTGCTAAATTTGATTCCATCACCATTTAAAAGAACCGTATTTTAGACATAAGATTTAAGTGAATTTTAGTCTCAAAATTTTTCTACTTCTCAGAGAGGGGTATACGATTCTCCCCTTTTTATTCTTAGACCCCCTCCACAGCTTCCAGCTGTATGGTTTAGTTATCCTCTGATAGCTAGATTCTTGCTAGTCTTAATGAGATCTTCCAGGCATAAAGCTTTGCAGTCATTCACTGAAACTTACTCCGAGACACTTCAACTAGAAAAAAGGATTTTTATGGAGAGCACTTAAGTGACATATCCGCATGAAAAATTTATCTAAATTTCCCTTAAATCCCCGCCTCATAGAGGGGGTACAGTGAAGGAAATACAAGATTCATAAAATTAGAGAAAAAGCAAAATGACAGTGGATGTGCAAAAGTCTAAATCACCTGACTATATTTATGCTCATCACTTAAAAAATATTGGGGGGATTCCTTTTACACAAAGAGAAATAGACATTCTCGCTGGCATGCTAAGTGGCAAAACAATAAAAACCATTGCTTATTTTTTAACTATTTCTCCTAAAACTGTTGAAACTCATATCCGTAACTTAATGCTAAAACTTAACTGCAATTCGCGGGAAGGCATTATTAATTTTATCGAAAAAACGGGAAAATTTTCCGCTCTAAGGCAGCATTAGGAAAATCTTTTAGCCCAAGCTCGCTTTGAAAAAAAACTCCAGGAAATATTTACTCTCATCCCCAAGGAAGAGGCCATATCTATTTCTCTTTATGCTGAAAAACAAGCGGAATGGACTCCTCTTATTTCTTATATTGAAAAACAATTAAACCTTGCGGGTCTCCCAACGACACGACAAAGCATTGAAAAAAAGCCGACCAAGGTTAGGCTCCTACTTTACTGGCCGCTTCCAAACTGAGTCGTTTTATTATTTATATGGTCACGGGGGGAGGTATTGAAAATTTAAATGATTCTTTTTTTGCCTTGTATAGCGGTGGCCTTATTCTTTTCCCCACCAAACAAACTGACGAAATCTTTTTTACAGGAAGAAAAAATTTTTCTCTTCTTATTTTAGAAGAGCATGAAAACTACCATTATATTATTTTTGAGATCTTAAAAAAGTTATTACCCCAGATTAATCTTGAGCCAATTATTTCTGAGTTTCGGCAATTTCATAATTCCCCTCAAGACCAAAAAACGATCTTATCTTCCCATTCACCACTCCCGCCCCTTAGACCAGAGCGACGGGAAAAAACACTTAAAGCGTTTTTAGGTCCATTAAAGAAAAAGAAAACGTGGGCGGTAGGTGCTGCATTTTTCATCTTAAGTATAGTGGGATTAGTAGTCTCAATTTCATCCCCGTTCAACAATGAACCATTTCTCCATAATGGCAAGATTTTATTAACCCAATCTATTTGTTCTGATCTACCTCTTCCCCATACCGGCATGCTTTTACAGCGGCCTGAATTAATAAATGAAATTAAAGAAGTATTTAAAAGTCCCGAAGAGATTGGGACTGTGGCATTAGTAGGCATTGGGGGAGCTGGAAAAACTACCCTAGCTCGTCAATATGCACTTACTCAACGCCTTCCTGTGATATGGGAGATCAACGCTGAAACAAAGGAAAGTTTGATACACGCATTTGAAAACTTAGCTTACGATTTATCTAAGACAGAGGAAGAAAGATATTAAGCGAATTGCATGAAATAAAAAATTTTCAAGAAAAAGAAGAAAAAATCATTCTTTTTGTTAAAAAAAAGCTGAAAATTCATTTTCCTTGGCTCTTAATCTTTGATAATGTCGAAAACTTTACAGACATTAAACAGTATTTTCCTTCCCATCCAACTATTTGGGGGAAAGGCAATATAATTATTACAACAAGGGATAGCAATATACAAAATAATAGTCATATTACTCATACCCTTCATATAGGTGAGCTAAAATCGACAGAAAAACTTGCTCTTTTTGAGAAGATTATGGTCGCAGAAAATCAGCCTGCTTTTACACCAGAACAAAAAAGGCAAGCAGAAAAACTCTTAAACTATATCCCTTCCTTTCCTCTCGATATCTCTATTGCAACCAATTATTTAAAAGCGACTAACCAACCTTTTGAGGGTTATGTAGACATGCTAATCCACTATGAGGAAGATTTTGCAGAGTCTGAAGAAAGTACTTTAAAAGGCTCTCTTGATTATACCAAAAGCCGTTATAATATTATTACCGCTTCTTTAAAGAAAGTCGCATATAAGCATAAAGATTTTTTGGATCTTATTCTATTTATTAGTTTACTTGATTCACAGGGTATTCCACGACAACTACTTAATAAATACAAACATGAAGCTATCGTGGATAGCTTTATTTATAATTTAAAAAAATATTCCTTAATAATAAATACCCTCCTTCAGAAAAGGGAAAATTTTTCAATTCATCGCAGTACCCAACATTTAAGCTTAGCATATTTTAGCAAGACTCTAGATCTTGAGAGAAATAGGTTCCTTTTAGAAGGCATTATAAGAATTTTCAAAAATGAGATCAATGAAGCAGTAAACAGTGATGGTTTAGTAAAAATAAAGAATTTAATAACTCATTGCAAAGCTTTGATGGGTCATAATCATTTGTTAACAAATAATAGCAAAGCATCACTAAGCTGCAGTCTAGGATGTATTTATTATTGTCTAAGTCAGTATGAAAAAGCACAACAATTTTTAGAAGAAACTCTTTCATTCTTAGATGAATTTTCAATTAAAGATTATCGTTTAAAAGCTAAAACATTCGTGTACTTAGGGATAGTTGTCAAGACAGCAGGAAATCATTCACAAGCTAAAGATTTAATCGAAACTGGACTCGAAATATATAAGAGTCACTCATTAGACGCCCTAAGGATATTTCGTGGGCCCTTTTAAACTTAGGAGATGTTTATAGAAATCTTGGTAATTATGATAAAGCTAAAAATTTACTTGAAGAGAGCCTTACAATTTATAAGAAATATTTTTCACTGGATCATTTAAGAACTGCGCGCACCTTAGGCCAACTCGCTAATCTTTATAGAGAACTGGGGCATTTTGAAAAAGCTGAAGAGCTAGCCAATGAAAGTGTTGCCAGTTATAAAAAAAATTTTTCTGAAGATCATATTGATGTGGGCTGGTCGTTAGCTCTTTTAGGAAAAGTATACACAAACATCGGAAAACATAACGAAGTAAAAGAAGTGCTTGAACAAAGCCTTGCCATCCATAAAAAATTTTATCCTGACACACATATTGAGGTTGCGTGGGCTTCCTTACTTTTGGCAAACGCTTGTAAAGAACTAGGACAATACGAAAAATTAAAGGCTTTACTTCAGCACTGTCTTGAGCTTCACACACAACATTTTGGAAAAGATCATTCCCAAACAGCCGAGGTTTTAATGAGTTTTGGAGAGGTTTATGGACGAGAGAATAATATAGAGACTGCCCATACCTACTTTCAAGAAGCCTTAAAAATCTATCAAAAGCACCACCATTTTGATCATTATAAAGTTTTAGAAAACTTAGCAGAATTATGCTTAAGAAGATCTAACTTACTGGATAACAAACTAGGTATGGCTGAGAGTCAGAATCTTAAGAAGCAAGCCTTACATTACTTTAATCAAGCTCTGGAAATTATAGAAAAGAACTTGGCAGCAGACTCCTTTCATAACATAAGACTTCAGAATAAGATTAAAAATCTAATGAAAGATGAAGAAGACCTTACAAGGTCATAGCCCCCCCCCTGCGCTAAATCAAAAAAAGAGGGATTATTTCCCCCTCTTTTTTGCAATTAAACCTTAAGGAACTACAGCTGGCTTTCAACAAAATCCCAATTAACTAGGTACTTTAAGAATGTATCCACATAATCTGGACGACGATTCTGGAAATCAAGATAATAGGCATGTTCCCACACATCACACGTCAAGAGTGCCGTCATTCCATGCGCCATGGGCAGATCAGCATTCCCTGTCTTCAACAGCTTTAAGTCGCCATTCCCATCCTTAACCAACCAGGCCCAACCACTACCGAATTGAGTAACAGCAGCATCCTTAAATTCTGCTAAAAATTTATCCCAGCCGCCAAAGGCCTTTTCGATTTTTTCTTTAAAATTAGCCGATGGTTCACCACCACCATTTGATTTCATACAGTTCCAATAAAAGGTGTGATTCCAAACTTGAGCCGCATTATTAAAAATCCCAACCATATTGCTTTTTCCAGCCGAACTCATAATAACTTCTTCTAAACTAGAATTTTCCAAGGGATGACCTTCTAAAAGTTTATTCAGATTTGTCACATAGGCTTGGTGATGCTTGCCATAGTGGAAAGAAAGAGTATTGGCTGTAATATGGGGCTCGAGAGCATTCATATCATAAGGTAACGGTGGTAATTGATGTGTCATATGTTCCTCCTTAAATAGTGTTTAAATAATTTATCACCCTAAAATCATTTTGGTTGCAGCCACCACGGCTGCTGTTTCAGCCCGCAGAATATTCTTCCCCAAGCTTATAAACTGAACAAAAGGATAACGGCATAGAAGTTCTATCTCTTTGGGAGAGATCCCTCCCTCGGGCCCAATTAGACTCGCTTTCAGGAAAACTGACTCGCCAGTGGAAGACGATCCCTTGCCCGCGACCTTTGTCTTATCCTCGCTGCTGCCTAAAATATGTTTTTGATGATTACTTTCTCGCCACCGTTCAGCGCAACTATAAAGTATAGCTCCCTGTGGCCAATCGTCCAAAGTCTCTTTTAAAGAACGCAAATCCCTGACTTCTGGAACAGATAAACGTTCACATTGCTGTGACGCTTCAACAGCAATCCGTTGTAATTTTTCTCGATTGATCTTATGGATGTTACCTCGTTCCATTAAGACCGGCTGAAATATGGTCACGCCAATTTCAGTACATTTCTCGATTAAGTAATGCAGGGGGTCATTTTTAATAGGACAAAATATAAGCGTCACCGGCGTTTCAACCTCTGGCTCCCGTAAGCAGTGCCGTAGCAAGACCTCCCCCCGAGATTTCGTTAGGCTTGTAATTTCACCCTGCCACTCCCCTTCTCGGCCATTAAATAAATTGACCTGAGCGCCGACTTCTTGCCGTAAGACATTGCGTAAGTAATGAATATGGTCGTTCTGCAGAACAACCATTCGATTAAGAGATAAGCTTTCAGGATAATACAATCGCGTCATTAAGTGCTCCGCCTTGCCTGAAATGCAGTAAAGAGCGTCCCTTCATCTAAGTAATCGAGTTCGCCGCCAATAGGAACGCCGTGTGCCAAAGTGGTAACACTCAGATTAAAGGGACGGAGTTGCTCAATTAAGTAATGGATTGTTGTTTGTCCATCGACAGTGGCATTCAAGGCTAAAATTACTTCTGTTATCTGGCTTTCTGCTATACGATCGAGCAAGCTTTGAATATTCAGTTGCTGGGGCCCTATTCCATCGATGGCCGATAAAACCCCACCCAAAACATGGTAGCCACCCCGGTAAGTATTAGCACGCTCTAAGGCCCATAGATCGGCGACATCTTCAACGACACAGATTTGATGCGGGTCACGTTTTGGATCAACGCATAAGGTACAGGGATCGCTGGCATCCAACGCATGACATATATGGCATGTCTTAACCTTTTGTTCTGCGTCCAGCATAACCTGAATAAGAGGACGAAAAATTTTTTCACGCCTTTTTAAGAGATGCAAGGCTACACGGCGACCCGACCGAGGCCCTAAGCCCGGCAGCTTACTCAAATGCTGAATTAAGAGCTGAATTTCAGGACTATTCATGACACCTCCTTCTTACCTTTATTACGATTTAGAAGAACGGCTTTTCAAAATATCGAGAACTGTAAATGGATTAGTTTTACCGTAATCCTTTGGAAGGTCTACCTCTTCAACGGTCACATCTGCCCGGGGATAGGGATTGAGTTCAAGAGATAAGTACTGAGATGTAATTTCACCAAAATCGACTTCATTATTTTGAAAAAATTCAAGATCATATTCCTTTTCGGCTTCGGCGTGCCAATCCAAATCATCATGGAATCGATCTTCATCACCTTCAACCAAATTAAGTTTATATTCAAACTGCAATTGATCGGGCACCTCTTGTAAAGTGACAATGCAGGCTTGCACAACCTCTGCCACCACATAAGCATGAACTTCGTATTCCCCCCGCTTACGGGCCTTTGTAATATCAAAAGATACTTGGAAGGTCTTAATAGATATCAAATTAAACCTTTTGGATAGCTGCTCTAACTCTTCGGGCGTGGCCTTAATTTCATATTTATAGGCAAGTTGACCAATTTTATCCAGATTAAAAACTCGGCTAAACTCAGGTGTCATTTACTTTTCCCCCTTGAAATTTAGATTATTAACATCGGGTTGTTGACGCAGAACATCCAGTAAATTAGTCATCCGCACAGCCATTTGTTTGCCCGGTTGAAGGTAAGTTTGATCATCGCCATAAACGTTCTTAAGAATGGCAGCATCCAATGCCCCTTCATCCAGCCCCTTATCATAGGCAACTAAACGACCATAAAAACCTTCAATAAACCGCTTAAAATTTTTATCAATTTTAGATTCAGACAACCGCGCATTTCGCAAACTGTGGTCCATATCTGCCACGAATAAATCACATATTTCTTGGCTAATGTCTCCGGAGAGGGGCGATGTGTCTTCTTTCAAACGGCGCAACATCAAAAATAAATGAAGAGCTAAAACCTCAAATCTTCCCAAAACTTTGTCTTGTATAGAAAAATCTGTATAATAGTCAGGGTGCCGAGCCATGCTAACACACTGGTCGTACAAAGATACCGCAACTAAATTATTGTTTCTCTTCCTTGATTTACCGAACATTGCCACTCACACTTACCACACAATCCTTGACATTTAGCCAATCCCGTGCAAAATCATTAACAGAATCTGAATGCTCTATTTGAGAATATTATACGATGAATTACACCCTTATTCCTACAGTTATTTTGTCAGGATTGTTGGCCAGCTGCTCTCCAACCGTGGATAACCGCGGTTACGAAGTGGACAGCCGCGATTTTACAAGAATAATTCCTGGTCAAACCACGAAACAAACAGTCGAAGAAACCTTTGGCAGCCCATCTACTATCAGCGCTTTTAAACCAGAAACATGGTTTTATATTTCCAAACAAACAGAAACCAAAGCATTTCTTACACCCACAACGACAGAACTCTTGACTTATGAAGTTTCTTTTAATGATGCAGGAATTGTATCCAAAATTATTGAACGCAAAGGCGAACATGCTCGAGAAATCAAACCTGTCGGCCGTGAAACACCGTCTGCAGGCCACCAAACAGGTCTCTTAAGAGAAGTCTTTAGTAACTTTGGTAAACTTTCTACAAAAGGTGGATCAAGAACAGGGGCACCATAAGCCCCTTTTCTTTTAACCTGTAGGGTTATACTTGCATAATTTCCATTGATTAAGTAATTAAGGAACAGAGATAAATTTCTGTTTCTTCGGGGAATAAAAATCCGCCATTTCATGAAGCAAGTAAATTACCATGCAACAAGACTATAAAAAAGAACGCTAATTCAGGAAAAATTCCCCCCCTTGTGAGGTAGTGTCCATCATAAATTAAGAGCTAATAATTTCTAGCGCAGGATTATTAGTTGTTAACAAGCTAACACCTCTAGTATTTGTATTCCGTATATATAGATTTCTGAGATTAGACAGATGAACTAACTCACTCGCCTCTCCAATTGTATTATTACTTAAATTTAAATATTTTATTACATCTTGATGCTGGATATGCTTTAAAAGTATTATAAAGCTATTTAAGTCTCTCCCGGTCAACTTAGTCAGTTTAAGGAACCCCCCCCCCCTTTAAAAATAGCTTCCAGTTTGTATCAGCAGGTGATTATAAATAGGTTACTTCAGAACTACGCACAAGGTACTCATTTCCGTCATCATCGCAGATGACCACCGCCCCATCAAGGCTTAAGGTCAGAAATCTTCCATATACCTCAAACCCATTTTCCGCGCGGGCAGAAACAGGCTTACCCAAGCCATAGGAAACAAGCAACCATTCATTGCGTAATTTTTCAAAACTGTCGTTAACCCAAATGTCGTAGCATTGATCGAATTCAGCCATAATCTCTTGGGCTAGCTGGGTTTTACCGGGTAAGTCGTTGAAAAACTCCCGCAGACAACAGGCCGGAAACATAACCATTTCTGGTGCTGACAATATATTAATGCCTATCCCAATAATACATGTTGCATGGGATTGATCTGGGAATTGCTCGGTTTCAACGAGAATCCCCCCCAACTTCATTTTATTAACCAGAATATCATTCGGCCACTTCAAAGCAATTTGGGCCGATTCTGGCATAATTTTTTTTATGACTCGGTAGACAGCAATCCCGACAACTAAGGAAATCTGTCCTAACACCACAGGATTGACAGGTGGTGTCTTTGAAAAAGACATATATAAGTTTCCGGGCGGGGAGTACCAGCGGCGGCCCCGTCGCCCTCTTCCGCGTGTTTGCGAATCCGTTAGAACTAATACGTCCTGGCTGTAATCTGTCGCCAGAAGTTTTTTGACTTCATCATTTGTACTGTCAGTTTGTTCAAAATTAAATAATTTATATGTCATTATTTTACAAACAGCGATGCTGCAGCCTCGGAAGCAAAAGGTATAAACAAGGTCGGCTTAATGAAAAACAAACTTAGTGTTCCCGTGATCAATATAATCACTATAGTTACAGTGATATCTCTTTTATAGGTTTCTACCTTCTGCCATTTATCGTGATCAATAGGATCCATCATGATAACCTTAATAATCCACAAATAGTATGCCGCTGAGACCACCGATGTCAAAACACCAACCACCGCCAGAGTAATTTGACCAGCTTTAATGGCTTCGTTAAAGATATACAACTTACCTAAAAATCCAGCCAACGGTGGTATACCCGCCATGGAAAACAGAATAAAGGCAAGAACAAAAGCTGTGCCCGGATAAATCCGATTGATGCCAGCTAGATCATTAATCTCTTCACAAGGTAATCCCCGACGGTGCAGATTCCCTAAACAGGCGAAGAAACAAATGGTCGCCAATACATATAAGAATACATAAATAACAGTTGCCTGAACGCCACTTTGCCCGCCTGAAACCATTCCAATCAAAGAATAACCAGCGTTACCAATTGTACTGTAAGCAATCAGTCTCTTGATATTCTTTTGATTTAAGGCAGCAAAGCTCCCGAGCGTCATGGATGCCATGGCAAGAACAGCGATAATGGCGTTCCAGTTAGCCAGCCCTTCGACAAATGGATTCATGAGCAATCGGATCACCATTCCAAACGCTGCAATTTTTGGCACTGTCGCCAAAAATGCCGTAATGCTTGTCGGCGTCCCCTCATAAACATCCGGCGTCCACATATGAAAGGGTACCGCTGAAATTTTAAAGATAACGCCAGCCAAAATAAAAGCAAAAGCCACATACATTGGCAGAGTAAAACCTTGCTGACTCGCAATAAGTTTAGCTGTATCACTATAAAGAAGACTACCTGTTAGACCATAAAGTAGTGAAATTCCATACAGGAGCAACCCTGTTGACAGAGCCCCCAAAATAAAATACTTGATCCCCGCTTCAGACGAGCGGCCATCATCACGCTTTAAAGCAGTGATAATATAAAGAGATAAACTTTGTAACTCTAGTCCCATAAATAAACTGAGATACCCAGTTGAGGACACCATCAGCATCATTCCAACAACTGATAGCAAAATTAGAACGGGATATTCTGCCTGATAAATATGATCCGAATATAAAGCTTTCCGTGTACTCATAATGACAAGAACAGCTGCAATCAAAATACCAATCTTAAGGTACTGGCCAAACACATCATTGGTTAATTGCCCAGAAAATAAAGAAACTGTTACTGGCGAGGAAGGCAACACTAATCCCACGCCAAATAAGAGCAATATTGCAGCCACATTCATAGAACTCATCACAGAGGATTGTTTACGAAATACGCCATAAAGCAGCAATCCCATTCCCCCAATACTAAGGGAGAGCTCTGGAAGAAGATAAACCAAGCTTGATGCAATCATGATTCCCTCACTTGTGATACTGAGTCAGCCGATGCTAACTGCCCTACTTTTTGCGCTTGCGCCAGCTTTCTCGTATATTGCGCTATGAGATTATCAACGGATGGATTAATAATATCCGTAAAGGTTTTCGGATAAATTCCCATCCACAAAACAGCAATTCCTAGAACAGCAAACGAAAAACTCTCTCGCCAATTTAGATCTTTTAAAGATTGCAAGTCTGCATGCTCTAGCTTACCAAAAACGACGCGGCGGTAAAGCCACAAAGCATAGGCTGCGCCTAAAATCATCCCTGTTGCAGCGAGTGTCGCAAAAACAGTACTGACCTTAAAACTACCTAGGATGACAAGAAATTCCCCTACAAACCCACTTGTCCCCGGTAGTCCAACAGATGCCATTGTAAATAACATAAAAAACGCCGCATAAACTGGCATGATGGCAACTAAACCACCATAACGCGATATCTCTCGCGTATGCAGTCGATCATAAACGACACCCACGCAAAGGAATAAAGCCGCAGAAATTAAACCGTGACTCAACATTTGGATCATTGCGCCCGTTACAGCCTGAGGGGTCATTGCAAAAATCCCCAGAGTAACGAACCCCATATGAGCCACCGATGAATAGGCAATAAGCTTTTTCATGTCTTTTTGGACTAAGGCAACCAAGGATGCATAAACCACAGCAATAACACTAAGGCTCATAACATAGGGAGCAAAAGTTAAATTTGCTTCCGGGAACAACGGTACGGAAAAACGCAAAAAACCATATCCCCCCATTTTCAACAAAACACCAGCCAAAATAACAGATCCCGCTGTGGGAGCCTCAACGTGAGCATCCGGTAACCACGTATGAACGGGCCACATGGGCACCTTGACAGCAAAGGAAGCAAAGAAGGCTAACCACAACCAATGTTGTAAATTTGCTGAGAATGTATGGTTATGCACGGCCGTTAAATCAGTGGTCCCTACTTGCACGTAGATAGCGATAATCGCCAGCAACATAAAAACTGATCCTAAAAACGTATACAGAAAGAATTTAAAGCAAGAATAAATACGGCGCTCACCCCCCCAAATTCCGATAATAAGGAACATAGGAATTAGGACTCCTTCAAAGAACACATAGAACAGGATAAGATCTAAGGCACAGAACATGCCGATCATTAACGTCTCAAGCAAAAGAAACGCCAACATATATTCCCGAACCCGTTTTTGAATCGACTCCCAACTTGCAAGAATACACAAAGGCATTAAAAATGTTGATAGTAAGATAAACAGAATAGAAAAACCATCAACCCCCATATGATAAGAAATATTAAATTCCTTGACCCATGTGTGGTGTTCAACAAATTGATCGCCTGGTTTTAGAGGATCAAAACCAATGTATATGAGCAAACTTAACACAAAGGTTAAAACGCTTGACCAGAGAGCAACATAGCGCGAATTCCGCGCGATCGTTGCTTCATCTCCTTTGATAAGCAAAATAAACAATGCTCCAAATAATGGAAAAAAGGTCGTCAGTGATAAAATAGGTAGTTCTTCCAACATCAGATTATCCAATCTCCCCTCTTAAATACCAAGTCAGTAACAATAAAACACCAACGATCATTGCAAAGGCATAATGATAAACATATCCCGTTTGGAAATAGCTCATAAAGCGAGATACCATCAAAGATAAACGTGTGACACCATCAGGACCATACCGATCGATAAGCCCGATATCACCTTTTTGCCATAAGATTTGACCCAGTCCAAAGGCTCGATTAACAAACAAAATATCATAGAGTTCATCAATAAACCACTTGCGATACGAAAAGTTATAGAGTATCGACATTTTAGTCGCAATCCATTGGGGCAAACGCCGAGCCCCACCATAAAACAAATAGGCAAAGACAATCCCTGAAACCGCTGCAGCTAACGGTGAATAAATAACCCACGTGGGTAATTCGTGATGAGGTTGGCGTGGCAAAGCAATTGCACTGCCCCAGAATTCAGCCATCTTATGGCCAACAAACCAATCATTTGCCAAGTATCCGCTAAAAATTGCCCCCAAGGATAAGACAAATAATGGCAATAACATAACCACGGGGGATTCATGAACATGAGCCATCACCGTATCATCGGCGTGCTGCTTACCATGGAAGCTAAGAAGCAGTAACCGCCAAGAATAGAACGCCGTTAGGAAGGCAACTATCAAGCCAATGGCAAAGGCATAATCACCAATGGACGTTCCTGTTAGGTAAGCTGATTCAATGATTGCATCTTTAGAGTAATAACCGGCAAAGAGAGGAATCCCTGCCAATGCTAAGCTGCCGATCCACATCAAAGCATAGGTGGTTGGAATGAGTTTATAAATCCCCCCCATCCGATTCATATTTTGCTCATCAGACATAGCATGAATCACAGAGCCTGCGCCTAAGAATAATAACGCCTTAAAAAAGGCATGCGTTACCAGATGAAACATAGCTGCCCCATAAGCTGAACAGCCCGCAGCAAAAAACATGTACCCTAACTGGCTACAAGTGGAATAAGCAATCACGCGTTTAATATCCGTCTGCGTCAAGGCAACCGTAGCCGCAAAGAAAGCTGTGGAGGCGCCCACAATAACAATCATTTCACGGGCAAAGGGGGCCACCTCATAAAGGGGCGACATGCGGCAGACTAAGAACACACCGGCTGTCACCATAGTTGCGGCGTGAATCAAAGCAGAAACCGGTGTGGGGCCCTCCATTGCATCAGGTAGCCAGGTATGTAACCCCAACTGCGCCGATTTCCCCATGGCGCCGATAAACAACAAAATACCAATTAAATTAATAGCATCAAAGGAATGTCCCCAAAAGCTCAATTCCGGTCTTTGACCAGCTGCCATTGTGGTAATTTGAGACAAAGCTCCATCAAACTCAACTGTTCCCGTTAATAAGAAAAGAGACGCAATGCCGAGGGCAAGCCCTACATCGCCCACACGATTAACGATAAAGGCTTTCATGGCTGCCGCGCCGGCACTCTGACGTTCATACCAAAAACCAATTAACAAGTAAGATGCGACACCAACACCTTCCCATCCAAAAAACATCTGCACCAGATTGGGGGAGGTCACCAGCATTAACATGGTAAAGGTGAAAAAGCTTAAATAGCCCATAAAACGAGGAATGGACTTATCCTGACTCATGTAACCAACAGAATAAACATGAACAAGCAAAGAGACGATGTTAACGACCATGATCATCGTTGTGCTAAGCGTATCAAGCTTGAACCCCCAGTGCGCCTGAAAGCCCCCAACATTCATCCAGTCTAACAACTTAATAACTGTTGCCCCTTGCATAAAGACAATGTGGTAAAAGAGAACTCCTCCAGCCACAGTCGCAGTCAGCATAAACAGGCAAGTAACCCATTGAGAAAATCGATCTCCCCGATAGCGAATCCCGAGAGATGACAAAATAAACCCTATAAACGGCGCGAACACCGCAACTGCACTCAGGTGCGTGACACTCATAACCCTGCCCTAAATCATTAAGACTTTGTTAAAACTTATCACGGTTTTGCTCTATCTTCCAGAGGGTAATTTACCTATCAAAAATTAATTCGCCAATTTATTGATAGAAGAGCTAAACAAGATTTCGAGAGAAAAGCAAAAGGATCCCCCCTTCTATCTCCCTTACTTTTTAAGAGGGAATATGCAGCGTAGAAATAGCCCCTTCTCCGCAATTTTAAAGATCTGTTAATCTATAAATATATTGATTCTATCTTTTTCTTATCAAAATAATAATGAGTACAATAAAACTCTACATTTCCAATTGGAATTGTTTTTCATCATCAAAACATAACATTAGTGAAAAGCATGCATATTAAATGGACCACAGCTGTTATCTTAACAGCCTTATTAAATATTACTGTGTGTAATGCAGTCGGGGGAAAATCCCTTGAGGATACTTTGCAAACAGAAAAAAGTCCAATTTTACTCAGCTCACAGTCCCTTCAAGAAAGCAAAAGTCAGCAGCCTGATTTTATAAATGCAGAAGCCTTTAAGCAGATGCCGCTCAAGAAGATGAAAAAAGCACTATCTGTTTGGCCTCAAGATCAACCGCTACAAGAAAATTATGCCCTGCTCTTACTTAATAAATTCGTGTCAGATCAACTCACCTATTTTAATTTACCGAAATATCTTCCCCGTCATCTTGTCACTGAAAATGGCATCTTATCGACTGTAAAATGGTGCAAATTAAGAGCAGCACAAAAGGACAGCGCGGGTCAGTATAATTTAGGCAATATGTATTATAAGGGATTCAGAGTTAAGCAAAATTATGTCTTGGCTTTTAAATATTACCTAAACGCAGCTAAATTTGGCTGCGTCATGGCTAGGAATAATCTAGCCCTGATGTATGAAAAAGGACAGGGCATTTCCAAAGATTACGCCAGAGCTGTAAAATGGCATTTAGCGGCTGTTCGACGAGGTCATGAAAAAGCAAAGGAAAACATTAAACACTACGTACAGCCATCAAGTAATTTTGTATCTATTTCTCGACTCACCTCCAATCAAGCGTCCGACATTCGAGAAATGGAAGCTCAAACTACCTCCCTCTCCGATCGTTACACATGGTACATCGCCCTATCAGGCGGTGGATTTGCCGATAACTTTGGTGACATGGAATACCTTAAAAATAAAAGTGAGACCATATTAATCATTATAAATAATTATAAGAAAGTTCTACACCTTTTAACGCAGCCCACAGCCTTTATAAACTGCATCACCTTAAAAGAATATAGATATTATCATCATTTTGTTTCTCCGATACCCAACAGTAACGCCCCTTATATATCCTTAGAAAACATCCAGCCCCTAAAGGAAATAAATAAAAATTTATTACCCGATCTGCTGAATAATTTATATACAATCGTTAAAGAAACAAGCCAAATTCTTAAAGAATCAAATGGAAATATTGAGACATTAAAAGGCGTTCTGTTGGGATTAAAGTACTTTAACACTGAGGCACACGACTTCCTCGCTCCCCTAATGAGTCACTATCTGGATGCCACGACAGAAAAAGGTAAGCTGGATGAATATATAAAGGTCGAGGGTTTTCTCCAAGACCTTGAGAATTACCTATTAAATGATGTACAGTTTACACAAAGCCTAAATGAGCGGATGCACAAGTTAATTATTGAAACAGTGCCTTACAGAAATTACTTGTTCCATCAACGTTATCCCTGGTTGTTTCAATAGACTTTAAAATATAACAACGCAGAGCCTAGAAGTAGTTATTTTAAAGTGGTCCCATCTTTCTCAAATTAGCCTGAGCGACTCGACTCTTGCCCTTCTAAAAGATAGAAAAAAGAAACTCTTTAAAAGTTGTACGTAAAACCTATATCCCTATTTCTACCATTAAAAGCGGCTGTTAGTGGATAAAATTCTTAACCCAAAAAATTGTATATTAATTTGCAGGTAACAGCATTTAAGTTCCCCTTCTAGAGGGGCGATCCCTTTGGTTCACTAGGTAGGGCGGCTTTAAAGTAGTGACTAAAGCCTCATCTTTTCCACCGGCATATTTCAGTTTTAACATCTATGATAAAAGTTAGCTGTTTGAGCCTACGTTCTCAAGAAAAAATCTCGAATAGCCATTGCCTTCAACTGTACTTAGGCACGAAGTTTTGATTTTTATCTATTCTAAACGCCTTGACGCTACTAGACTTAAAGCTGTACAAAGAAATGGAAGCATAATCCCCCTGCCTTACGTGATATGATAGTTTATAGTTTTTAGGAAATTTAATGGACTTTCTTGCAAATAAAATAGCTCCCGCTGAGGACTTTGAGACAAAGTCTGCATATAAAGAATCAATTTTAAGAAATTTATCTAAGAAACTGAATGGTGGCATTATAAGTTTAGATAAAGAGGGTGTAATTACGGCTGTTAGTAAAGAGTTTTTAGAGTTGGTTGACCAGCCTATATCTTTAATTTTGGGAAAAAGCCTCGCTAATTTTATCGGCCAGACTAAATTAGAAAATTATTTCCTGAATCATGTGAATTTTATGCTTGAAGGTAAAGTACCCAATCTTCATTTTTCTTGCTTTTGGGAAACAGATACTAAAAAATTAAATCTATTTTTTGAATTTTATCCACCTGACAAAGACGATTGCGACCTACAGGGATTTATTCAAAATTTAACGGAAGCACACCTTAGTGTGCTAAACCAAGATAACATTGAGCAGATAATGCAGCATCTCGGGGCCGTGATATGGACCAGCGGGGCGGACCCGCGGGATGTTTATTATGTCAGCCCTGGCTTTAAAAATTTTTATGAAATGAACTTGGATGACCATATTAAGGATCCTTCAATTTTTCTGAGCAGAATACATCCTGAGGATTTAGATACCGTCATAAAACTTTCTTCTCCGTCGCCGGAAGGAGATTCACTCAGGCAAGGTGATTTTCGATACCGTCTAAATAATGGATCTTGGCGCCATGTTACTTTTTATCGTTCCCCTTTTTATGATGAAAATGCAAAACTCTTAAAATTTGTTGCCGTTGCAATTGACAGCACCCTTCTTTATAAAGCGCAAGAGCAAATGCGGTTTCAGCAGCTAGAATTGGGAAGAATTAACGAACAACTAGAAAAAACTAACCAAATGCTTGAGGAATTTACGGCCATCGCCTGTCATGATCTATCCCCCCCATTACGAGCCTTCAAGATCTATACCGAGCTTTTAGAAAATGCTTATTTGCAGGATATAAATGAGGATGGTAGGCTTATGCTGCTATCCATTAAGACAGCAATAGATAGAATGCAAGACTTGATCCAAGGCATTGGGGGATTGTCTATAATTGGCGTAGAAGGATCATCTCTTCCTTCCGCAAGTATAAATATCAGAGAGTTAATAGAAAAATCTATTATCCCTCTTTACGCCACCCCTCTTAACCCGATCAGTAGAATAGAATTCGATCATTTACACCCTTTGAAAATTAAAGAAGAACATATGATTGCCATTTTAGAAAATCTCATTACAAACAGCATAAAATATACGAATAACTTCCCTCACATAAAAATAAGATCAAAGGAGTTTAAATCGGCTATTGTTTATGCGCTCTCAGATAATGGCATCGGTATCCAAGAAGAAGCTGAAGATTTTATATTTAAATTTGGAAAGCGCTTACAAAACAAACCAGAGCAGCCCGGTTCAGGAATTGGGCTTTTTGCCTGCAAAAAAATTATGTCATTATATGGAGGTAAAATATGGATTCATTCAACGGTGGGGAAAGGTTCAACTTTTTATCTCCTTTTTCCCAAGTATGGTTGCTAATAAAAATATATAACGAAAAAGCAATTTTAAGAACAAATAATATTGATATAGCAAAGATGCAGGTAGGAAGAAGACTATGAGTAAAATTACAATAATGTATGTGGAAGACTCTTTTGAAGAAACTGAAATTATGAAGCTTTTCTGTAAACAGTATGCAGATAAAGTCAAATTACTTACTTTCCCAGACGGTGTTGAGTTCCTGAATTTCATCGAGAAGGAAGACCGAGAAAAAATTTCTGGTCCTATTTGTATTCTCTTAGATATAGATCTTCCTTTTCTCAATGGTCTTCAAATATTACAAAGGCTGAAGGAAAACCACAATCCCACGGTTAGGGCTCTTCCTGTTGTCATGTATTCTTCTTCCACGCGAGAACAAGACAAACAGGCAAGTCAGGCGTTAGGAGCCAGTGCCCATATTGAGAAACCATTGACAGGTGAAGGGACGAAGACTGTTCTCGATTTTCTAATAGTGAACACTCTTCAGTTAACAGAAGAGCTTGACCTAAATAATTTTGCCGGGGAGAGATAGTAATTAATCTGATGTTTTAAATAGGCAGTTAAGAGGCAGTTCTCCGTTTATAACAAAAGAGTTCCTAAATTTGTAAAAATCGAGGGTTTTCTCAAAGAACTTGAGAATTACCTCTTAAATGATGTACAGTTTACACAAAGCATAAATGAGCGGATGCACAAGTTAATTGTTGAAACAGTGCCTTACAGAAATTACTTGTTCCATCAACGCTATCCCTGGTTGTTTCAAGAGACAAAAGGGAATCAGACTTTAAAATGAGCCTTATGTTAGAAAGATGTTTATTGATTACCGGCGGGTAAGCCATCCTATACTAAGAAAATACTGCATTAACGATAGAGCTTAAAACCGTGACTAAATCTGCTGAAATTATCAATGATGTTCCCTTTGAGAAAGCACTCGGGGATAGATACCTAGCTTATGCATTGTCGACGATTATTTCTCGATCATTGCCCGATGTACGCGATGGACTAAAGCCTGTTCACCGTCGTCTGATCTATGCGATGCAGCAACTTAAACTTAATCCAAATTCTTCCTTTAAAAAATCTGCCCGCGTTGTCGGTGATGTCATGGGTAAATTCCATCCCCATGGTGATCAAGCTATTTATGATGCCTTAGTTCGATTGGCTCAGGATTTTTCTGTGCGTTATCCATTGATCGATGGTCAAGGTAACTTTGGTAATATCGATGGGGATAATGCGGCCGCTATGCGTTATACAGAAGCTCGTCTTACCGATCTTGCCGTTATGCTAATGGAAGGCATTGATGAAAATGCCATTGATTTTCGCCCCACTTATGATGGCGAAGCCGACGAACCTCTAGTCTTTCCAGCGGCCTTTCCAAATATCTTAGCGAATGGCGCCAGTGGTATTGCGGTAGGCATGGCAACCTCTATCCCCCCCATAATCTTGCTGAATTGTGTACAGCAATGATTCATTTGATTGACAATTCCAATTGCACTGTGGCCGATTTAATGCGGTTCGTGCCGGCACCAGACTTTCCGACAGGCGGTATTTTGGTGGAAACGCCTGAATCAATGCTCCGATCTTATGAAACGGGCCGGGGTAGTTTCCGCATGCGGGCTCGGTGGGAAACAGAGCATCTTAAAGGCGGTGGCTTCCAAATTGTTATCACCGAAATCCCTTATCAAATTAATAAATCTAAACTCATTGAAAAAATCGCTGAATTACTGACGGCTAAAAAACTTCCTTTACTCGATGATATCCGCGACGAATCAGCCGATGATATTCGAATGGTACTCGTTCCCAAAAACCGCAATGTAGATCCAGAAGTTTTAATGGAGTCCTTGTTCAAGGCAACGGATCTAGAATCGCGTTTTTCCCTAAACATGAATGTTCTTGATGGTGGACGCACACCACGCGTCATGTCACTGAAAGAAACTTTACAGGCATTTCTAAAGCATCGAAAAGAGGTTTTGTTACGTCGTTCAACTCACCGGGTTGATGAAATCACAGCGCGACTCGAAATCTTAGAAGGTTACCTGGTTGCCTATCTCAATATTGATGAAGTTATCCGCATTATTCGGGAAGAGGATGAGCCGAAATCCTATATGATAGAAAAGTTTGGCTTGACCGACAATCAAGTGGAAGCCATTCTTAATATGCGCTTACGGGCCTTAAGAAAACTCCAAGAAATTGAAATTCAAAAAGAACATGAAGACCTTTCGACTGAACGCGATGCTTTACAAAAGCTTCTGACAACCGAATCGCTGCAATGGAAACGGATCAAAGCTGACATCAAAGCTATCGAGAAAAAGTTTGGACTAGACACGCCGCTCGGCAAACGTCGCACCACTCTAGCAGAAGCACCCACCACTATTATTATTCCAATTGAGGCAGTTATTGAACGGGAAGATGTGACGGTTGTTTGTTCTCAAATGGGATGGATTCGCTGTATCAAAGGTCATAACGTCAACCCTGATGACATTAAGTATAAAGAAGGTGATGCGGCAGGATCCATTATTCAAGCAGAAACCACTGACAAAATTTTAGTCTTTGCCAGCAATGGTAAGTTTTACACCATTGGCATTGACAAACTGCCCGGTGGGCGCGGACATGGTGAGCCGATCCGTATGATGATTGATCTTGATAACGCTGACGAAATATTAAATCTCTGTATGGTTAAGCCCGGCCAAAACAAGCAATTCCTGTTGGCTTCGACTGATTCTCGCGGATTCTTAGCTAATTCTGATGATGTTATTGCTCAAACCCGCCAAGGGAAGCAAGTTATGACGTTGGGGGATGAAGGGGCGAAAGCTCTCTGCTGTATTGAAATTGATGGTGATTTAATTGCCTGTATTGGTGAAAATCGCAAGCTTTTAGTCTTTCCTGTTTCTGACATGCCATCCTTATCGCGCGGCCGTGGTGTTATTATTCAAAAGTATCGTCAAGGCAATCTTAGTGATATTAAGGTATTCAAAGAAGAAGAAGGGCTCCGCTGGATCCGCAATGGTAAAAAGGTAACGGAAAAAGACCTGTTAATGTGGAAAGGCCGCCGTGCCACTCTTGGCCGTTTAGCCCCTATTGGATTCCCTCGCAGCAATAAGTTTGAAGGATAGATTGATCAAGCCGTACCTAAAATAAGCTTAATAAAAACAGTATTTCTTAATGCTTCTTATTTAAATTTATAGACAAGGGATAGAGCTCCATGGTTAAGCAAATTAGTGTTACTCTATTAGCATTGCTCAGCGTGAGTTTGCCTCGGAATGTAAACTCTATGGAAATATGCCAACAGATTGAACCTCAGGCTAATTTTTCCCTCAAAGAGTATACAGATATAGATACAATTTCGGATCTTGCAATTAAAGCAGCAAAACTGGTTAAAAAGGGTATATTTCCCTCAGAAATCACAGTGATATTCGATGTGGATGGCACTCTGACAAAGCATGGCACACCGGATGGCGACTATAATGAAGATACAGAGATATGTCCCTGAGGAGAGGCCATTGAGGTTGTTCAGTGGATGCTAGGCAAAGGAATAAACGTCGTATTTTCGAGTGCCTGGAATAATTTTGACCATACCGTAAGTAGACTTCAAAAACTTGGGTTAGCAGATTCTTTAAAAGGCACAAAGATCTCTAAAGATTTTGCATGGTACAAACGCCTCTACAGAGTTAATTCCTTAGGTAGGGCGGGTCTCCGTTAGTTCTCCGCCACCCACCCCCGAACATCCGTATTATCGGGGGAAAGCATATTCTGCTTACTTTTTTAATCCTACCTTAGCAAAAAAAGCTAAAGTCATTCTTTTCGCTGATGATAGTGACGGAAACGTAGCAACTTTCAAAAAAATATGATGTTGAATGCCTGTAAACTTTATTCAGATCTACAAAAACTTTATCTTTATACCATGAATGATATATACGACCAATCAAATGAATGGCAACAAACCTTAGAAGACATTGAGAAGATTTTAGACGCATCGTCGGACATTAATACGTTTTGGTCGGAACCTCATACAATTGAAGATAGTTCAGATGATGATTCCAACAAGCAGGGTAAATTGCGCGCCCACTTTTCTGAAAAAGAGCTTTCAAAGAACAAAAGGCTCAAAAGTGATAAATTTTCTGGTGAAAATAGAGTAACTGAACATCCAGAAATGATAAAAACAACGCCAAAGCAAGGTGAAGCGAGCCAAAGCTTATCTAAAGCTGACCTAATCGAATGATTTCCCATTGTAAATCATAGCCGCTTGTAACCTTGACACGCTGCCGAACTGCTTCGCCCAATTCTTCGAGATCACCAGCCGTGCAAGCATCTGTATTAAGCAAGAAGTTACAATGTTTTTCGGAAACTTGGGCTTGTCCGAGCATTAATCCTCGACACCCCGCCTCATCAATCAGCTTCCAAGCACTGTGGCCTTCAGGATTTCTAAAAGTGCTTCCCCCCGTACGACCGCGAACGGGTTGGGAAACTTCCCGTTCTGCTAACAATGTATTGAGGCGTTGCATAATTTCATCTGAGTTTCCAGGCTCGCATTGAAAACGCGCGCGGACAACAATTTGGTCTGGCTGAAGATTGGTATGACGATAGGCCATTTCTAACTCACCCGGTGTTAACCTCTGAAGCTTTCCTGATAAATCTAAGACATCAGCCCAGATCAGGCGATCTTTAGTTTCAGCCCCATAGCAACCAGCATTCATTTTGACAGCACCGCCAATTGTCCCTGGCACACCCACCAAAAACTCTAAACCAGAAAGGCCCCATTCCCCACAGGTCATCGCAACCGTGCGATCTAAGGCACCCGCCCCCACTTCAATCTCATTGCCCTCACGCTCGACCGTAGCAAAACCGCGTCCCAAGCGAATAACAACACCGCGAATCCCACCATCTCTCACCAACAGGTTAGAGCCTGCCCCAACAACATGCACAGGAATATCCGCAGGACGATTTTTTAAAAATGTTAAAAGATCACCTAAATCAATTGGTTTGAACAAAACATCAGCTGCTCCACCAACACGAAACCATGTTTGATCTGCCATGACAGCATCAAAGCTATAGCGTCCTCTCACGGTTGGTAAAGACTGCCGCCAATCGGTCATGCGCTCCCCTCAGCAGCGAGGCTTTGGCCTTTTCCCAAAGGCAAAATTTCATCCAATTGTCCGGGTAAAGCCGCAGCCCACTGAGTAATACTTCCAGCGCCCAAGCAAATGACCATATCGCCTGATTCCGCCAAATTTGCTACAAGCGGTGCTAACTCTTCGGGGTCCTTGATCGTATAAACCATGTTCTTACCAGTGGCTCGTACGGCTTCAGCCAGGGCAGCGCCGGTAACGCCCTCCTGTGGATTTTCGCCCGCTGAATAGACAGGAGAAATAATAACTTTATCCGCATGAGTAAAACTGGTCACAAAATCATTAAATAGATGGTGTAAGCGTGTATAACGATGGGGCTGCATCACAGCAATAATCTTACCGCGGCAAGCCTGACGCCCAGCTTCCAGAACTGTATTAATTTCGACAGGATGATGGGCATAATCATCAATGACGGTTACACCATGAGATACCCCGACACGTGTAAAGCGGCGCTTCACCCCTTTAAATCCAGCAAAAGCTTGACGCACAGCCTCATCATCCACCCCTAATTCCTGAGCAATGGCAATAACAGCCAAGCTATTCTGAACATTATGACGCCCAACCATGGGTAGAAATACATCTTTGATTCGACGTGGCAAAGCGCTGACTTGGCCATGAGTATTTATTTGAGCCGCCAAAGCATCGCTTCCCACGATATCAATATCAAACAACATACCATCTTGGCTTTCGCGCATATTAACGGCTCTTACATTGGCATCTTCGGCATAACCATAGGTAATGATGCGACGGTCATTAATTTCCGGCAATAAGGTTCGTACCACCGGATGATCGATGCATAAAACCCCCAAGCCATAAAATGGTGTGCGTTCAATAAAGGTGATAAAGGCATGGCGCAGAGTTTCAAAGTCTGGATAAAAATCCATATGTTCGGCATCAATATTGGTTACCACCGCAATGGTTGCTGGCAGACGTAAAAAACTACCATCGGATTCATCGGCCTCAACCACAATCCAATCACCCGTACCCAGACGCGCGTTGGTACCATAGGAGTTAATGATTCCGCCATTAATCACTGTGGGGTCAAGACCAGCCGCATCAAATAAAGCTGCTGTCATCGATGTTGTGGTCGTCTTTCCATGGGTACCGCAAATGGCAACAGATTGTTTTAGATGCATCAACTCTGCCAACATTTCTGCCCGACGAATCACGGGAATGCGGCGCTGACGCGCTTCAACTACTTCAGGATTATCGGCCTTAACCGCTGTAGAAATGACAACGACTTCGGCTCCTATGACATTTTCCGCCGCATGACCAATCTGAATGCGAGCCCCCAAAGAGCGTAACCGTTGCACATTAGGATTTTCACTCACATCACTACCAGTCACATCATATCCAAGGTTTACCAGCACCTCAGCGATGCCACTCATACCGATGCCACCGATACCAACAAAATGAAGCTGTCGAACAGTTTGGGGAGGAATGCGCATATCAATCTACAGTTAAAATGATCTAGTAAGTCAATTTAACAAACCAGCATTAAATACTCAAGTTTATCGTGCATGATAGTAGATTAGATTTTTGCCTAACTAGACTTCTTAAATTTCAATTTTTTTCAAAATAAAGCTCTTAAAACAATTATTATTGAAAATTTATGTAAAAATATTCCAATATAGTTATTGAGAACTACTTATAGATAATAGAGAGACTAACGTAATGTCAAAACTACTTTTTTTAACCATGATTATGACTTTTCAAGCCCTATGCTCTGAGCCTGAAAGAAGAAACTCTTTCCTTAATCAAGATCAAGACCGCCATACTCAAGAAGAAGTTCTGTGCATACAACAGCAAAAAACGCCCCAAGAACAATTAATGCTCATGCATCAACAGTATAAAAAAAATATAAGCGATGTGCGCGAGGAACTAGAACAACAAAAAAAGAGATACAGGCTCTTAAAGATCAATTAAAGCAAAAATATACAGTCTGTCCTACTTATAAAAAGATCATTCCTGCCGATAAAATTTTAGCAGTATCAGTCTTCTGGGCAACCTTATGTGGTTATCAAACATATATGTATAGCGGAAATATGATCTTAGCGTTTGGAACCTTTTGCTCTTATTTATACTCATTTTATGCTTGTTTCAAACTTGCCCGCGATACTGCTACTATTGCTAGTAATGCACCCTTAATTAACAAGATTGGATGAAACGAAGGACGGTCATCCAAGAGGGCAGACCATATAAACCTAATATAATCATCATTTCAGGGGGAGATGAAAAATGGAATCATCCGTAGTGGCCTCTACTGTTGCCAGTCTGCTTCATTCACTTAATGTTGCCACAACAACCCTTAAACCCCCGCCCCCCAATTTTACGCCTGAACCCTTCCAAGCGTATGTCTCCGATCTTACTTTATCTTCCTCTGATATAGATCTTATCCCGACGGAAGTAGTTTCTTCCTGGCAAAGTCATATCTTTCATACCCGTCAACCAATTAACAGTGTCATCGCCGATGATTCCTTAGGATCAAAACTGATAGATTATGCTGTAACGCCACTCGTTGCCTATGAACATAAGCAACGCCAAAACCTTATTGATATCTATCATACTCAAACGGATGAAGTGGATCGCATTGCCCTGTCACAGGTTTGGTCCCTTCTAAGATGGGGATGGGGTTATGTGGGAAATTATGTTGCACATAGCTTAGCGGAAGGCACTTTTCTTGGCTATAACGACCAACAAAAATTTGATAAAGCCACACGCTTTAGTTTTCAAAGAATGATGCATCATGCCACCAGCGCAGATGCTTTAAAAGAACTTGCTTTTCGCCATCATACCTTATCCTTTGTCGGTGAGCGTCTGCCTCAAATTGAAAGAATTGTCCTCAAACACTCAGAAAAATATAAGTTATGGCGCTATCGGTGGATGACAGCGGAAAAAGTCACCATGCTTGAGGTTATTCTAGCATCTCAACTGGAATTAAATGTAACCATTGTAGCCGAAGAAAATTCGTCTAAGCTAAAGAATTTGGCCTTACAAAATTATAATAAACTCAATAGCCTTTTGACCGAACTTAAGGCCTCTTATTTCAATTTCATGGTAGGAATAAAACCGAAGTCTTGGTTAGAATACAAATGCCAACAGGGAATTAATGCCCTGACAGATATTATATTGGAACTGTCCCCCGACCCTATTCTTTCCCCTCGAAAGTTTATAGAAGTTTACCGTGATGCCCTCGCAACCACAGCCCACCTTTACAATAACTTATCCCCTTATTGTCAAAAAGAACAAGATTTTCAACAGGTTATTGAGAAATTTGTTGAGGCTATCTCTGACGATAATTTTATCTTAGCCAAATGGATTTCTCTGAGTACAATAACCTCCCACGACAATTTTGATTGGTTTGCGGAAGCCGCTGACTTTGAAGACTACAAAAGGGCTATTGATCAATTGATTTACAAACAAAATCAAATAGATGAATTAATTACATATCTCCATAATATTTGTGATCAATTATTTGATAGCTATCTTCACCGACAAATCACTAACAGTTCCAAGTATAAAAAGATTAAAAGCTTAATATATGATATGTGGGATTTACGTAACAAGATTGATGAATTCCGCCTCTCTTATCGATTGGCTTATTTAAAAAAAATTCGCACCACCGTTAATCAAAACAACGTTGGCTATTGGGATCGCTTATTCCAAAGTACGGTGCATAAAGTAAAACGTAAAATCTTGGAAGGTGAAATTTTTGACAAAACAGAAACACAAGAGGAAGTCGTTGCTCGCTTAAGATTATTCCGCGGGCACTATGAACAAAAACTTACAGAAATAGCCAATCTTGTAGAAACCCTTTCCCTTAACGCCCAAGAAAAAACTAAGCTAAAGGTATTGCTCAGCCCGGTTGACTAAAAATTTTCTTCGTCAAAGAGGCAAGGATTAAGTAACCTCTTGAGTATGCTTATCCTTGCTCAATTACCTAGAACCTATAAGTCAAATTTAGGGTTGCTTGATGGGCCTGAAGCTTAGAAGAAAGTTCTGCATTATAATTGGCGGCTAGCGATATATTGTTTGCTAATAAAACACTTCCCCCCACGCCTGGATTCACCATATTTTGGGCTTTTTCATGCACAAACACTTGGAAATTTCCAGCGTATCCCGTGAAAGAAGCCTTGATCCCTTGAGAGCTGTGCAGATATTTTTTATAGGTATATCCTATTTTTCCATAAATATAGAGATACATTCCATTAACATTAAACACCTGAGACGCCTGTATCCCTGTCTTTGCTTGGATAAAAGAATTATTGTGTTTATGGACGGTCAGACTTGGATTAAGGCCCTCTTCTTTTTCAACGTATCCATCTTCTTTGAGGTAAAGCCATCCAAAACTGGCATACGGAGTCAGCGTAATATCTTTGGTAACCCCAAAGTCACGTCCTATTTCCGTTAGGCCACTCAAATGATACCCATGATGCGTTTGTCTGTTTGTATATTTTGTACCAGCTAAGCTTAATGTACGCTTACCTTTAAAGTCATGATAACCATAAAATACGGAAGCATTAGCATACCAGTCCTCATCAGCAGGTTCCCACACCCAATATACACCACCATGATAGCTATTGATTCTACCTTTCCCATACCCCTGTCTTAAATGATAAGTTGTTTTGCCATAGCCAACGGTCGCTCCCATCCGTAAGTTTTCACTCACTAAAGTATCAACACCACCAGAGGTATCTGTTACAGCCGCTCTAATCCCAGCTACCCCAATGGTTGGGCTGCCATCGCGATTGGACTTATGAGCGACATGACTGCCATTTTGTTGCAACCATAAGGTGGTCTGGCCCACGGTAGTGCATACATTTTGAGGGGCGGATTGGTTACTAGATGTTCCATCATTATATAAATCCGAGAAACGAAAAGTCTTTCCAAAACGATTCTTTGCTCTTGTTTGTTGGCCCGTATTGGTCTGCACTAGGCTAACACTAAGCTGATTCGCCTCTGCCTCAGATGCCTTTATACGCTTTTTTATCCGCCGCAAATTACGATCAAGGAAGGAAAAGGACAAAATACCATCCATTTGGTTAAATTCATTGGCCATCAGCGATGAACTAATCAAGCCATTGGGTGCGGGATGAATTTGATTAAATGCATCATAAACAGATGCAGTTGGCAAAGCCACAATAGCATTCTCAAACCTTTCAAGCATTGAGCCTGTAAGCAGAACATTTAAGCTATCTGTATACTGAGCCACAATGCCAGGGTTGCCTTGGGTGATCATATTACCAAAATAGACTTGCCTCACCCTTAGATAAACATCCCGACGCTGATGATCAAGGCTATATCTTAATAAAGGAGAACTTCCTGATACCGAGCTAAAAGTTCCGACAAGATCATTATCGGACTGCAGAATATGGTAAGGTAAGCTAGTACTATAATCGCCTGGTTGGGGAATAACATAGACGGTACCCCTAAGCATGGCGGCACCATGTACAATGATAAGGTCAGAATCATTGGCGCTATTAATTTCGCACGCATAAACCCCATTCGTATTATCATAATTCTCTGAAACTTCAGTAATACCAATGGAATTGCCGGGTTTAACAGTCCCATTATTCGTCAAGCTTTTAATAGTCGCATTTCCAGTGAACATTGCGCCATTCCCAACCGTTACTGCAGAGTTAGGCAAACTTCCATTAACCCTAAGCGTTCCTTGAGTGACGGATGTATCGCCTGAAAAAATGCTACTTGGATATCGAAGTTCTAAGGTCCCCTCACCATTTTTTGTTAATTTACCCCCACCTATAATGGGGCCCGTGAGAACTGCATTATAGCCATCAGTATCAATGATGCCATCCGTCGCAAGAGCAATAGGATTAGCCACACCCGTTAAACTGGCGGCAATCTTCACGACAGTTCCTACTGCATTAAATCCAATATCACCAACGCCTGCTCCCTGATTACTAGCCAAAGCAATTGTCCCATTTTGCAGGAACCCGCCTGTAAAAGTGTTGATGCCTGATAGAACCAAGACGCCGCTCCCTGATTTATGAAGGGCGCCGGTGCCTGTAATGGCCCCACTTAAAACCACTGTTTTCCCCTGTGTGTCAATAAATCCATCAGTTTGTAAGTTAATAGGATTAGCAATGGCACCTGTAAAATCATTACCTATCTTTAAAATACCAGTGCCTGATCCAGTAAATTCAAATTGTCCAGCAGCGTCACCCAGAGCTTGATTATTGTTAATTTCTAAAGTCCCTTCCATAAGCTGCCAAGGGGTTACAGTGGCGGTAGAGTTTAATAATGTCCAGGTGCTTGTATCTTTTTTTTGATAAGAATTAAAACCTTGGTAGCCCCCATTCCCAAGCTGAATCACATCAAAAGTAGAAGGATCGGTGCCTCCTAAAATTAATGTATTATTTGTACCACTTGAGCAAACCACATTGCCCTGGAAAGAAAAACCATTGTGGAGTTCAAGAGTATTATTATTTCCTGTGAAATCAATAGCGTTAGCTGGATTCTCTCCACCTGTACCGGCTAAAATAGGACCACTCGTTTTAACTGTCACATTATCACCCGTGGTCGCAATACCGGCACCTGCTATACTAAGCACCACTGTATCACTTTGAGATCCTAGAGCCCCACCACTACCAACGCCTCCAGCAGGTCCACTGCTATAAAAAAAATATGTAGCCTTTCCACTATTCCCACCTCTTATTGTTCCCCCTATATTATTAATTGTGCTATTACCACTGATGGAAATACCGATACCTCCTATCGCTGCTAGGCTATCTCTATATAAAGCATCCCCACCATTGACGATTCCCTCATTATTAATGGTGACGCTCGAACCGAGACAAGTCACCCCCGCGCCCCCAACAGATCCCGCACCGCCTGTTATTGAAGCTCCAGAATTATTGCTTAATGTACCATTTGCCGTAAAGATAACGCCGGCACCGCCACCACCACAAGCTCGCAGGCCAATCCCCCCACTTCCTCCTGTTATAGAACCTGCCGAAGTGTTTGTTATGATACCATTGCTTGCGTTCAAGATAAGGCCAGCACCCCCGCCGCCGGCACCGCCCGCAGCATTCGGTTTTAAAACGTCACCGGGATTACCCGCATCACCGCCCTTTCCCCCAATAATAATAGAGGATATACTTGTATCTACGGCAACGATGACCCCATCACCGCCGCCGCCGCCGCCGCCGCCGCCACCCACATTAAAAGGAGACGAATTTCCATCTCCTCCACTCCCACCATTGCCACCGGCTCCACCCGTGATTGATGAGTTAATATTACTCCCACCTGAAGTCGTGTTACCACCACCGCCACCACCACCAGCACCTGTCGCATCATTAGCATCACCAGCGTTGGTCCCACTGGCTCCATTACCTACCCCGGCAGCACCCGCGCTTCCCCCCGCCCCAGCCATAGAGCCATCTTCACCGGCAGTTCCAGCCGTGGAAAGTGCCGTGCCGTCATTTCCATTGCCACCTGTTCCTCCTCTGCTACCAAAAAAAGCCCCCCCTGTTCCCCCCGTACCACCCGCTAAAAGAGGGGTAGAAATCATCATTATCATAAAGGAAATGGACGTCACGGATATTATAGAAAGTCTACAACTATCACTAAGAGAAACAGATTTCTTCATAACCATTAGACCTCAAGCCAACATCACACCTTTCTTAAGTATGAGAAATTATTGAAAAAAATAAATTAATTAAAATTATTAATAAAATATATTTTTTATATATTGAGGAATCCTTGATTAAAGGAATCAACCTTCTGTTATTTCAAAGAGGAAAGCTATTCTCGAAGCCTTTTAAGTGAAAAGAACCGTAAGTAGACAAGCACTTATTGAGCCAACTGTGTCCAAAAACAAGTGGCTCAATTAGTTGCCTAAAACATATACGTCAAATTTAAGGTTGCTTGATGGATGCGAAGCTTAGAAGAAAGTTCTGCATTATAATTTCCTGTGAGGGAGATATTATTGGCTAATAAAATACTTCCCCCTATCCCGGGATTCATCATATTTTGGGCTTTATCGCGGACAAACACTTGGAAATTTCCTGCATATCCTGTAAAAGAAGCCTTGATCCCTTGAGAATTATGCAGATTTTTTTTATAAATATATCCCATTTTTCCATAAATATAGAGATGCATTCCGCGAACATTAAACACCCGAGACGCCTGAACGCCTGTTTTTGCTTGGATAAAAGAATTATTGTGTTTATGGACTGTCAGGCTTGGATTAAGGCCTTCTGCTTTTTCTACATAGCCCCCTTCTTTAAAATACAATCCGCCAAAACCACCATAAGGGGTTATAGTAATTTCTTTAGTCACAGCAAAGTCACGTCCGACTTCTGTCATTCCCCCCATATGATAACCATGATGCGTCTGACTGTTTGTATATTTTACACCCGTTAAGGTTAGAGTCCGCTTACCTTTAAAGTCATGATAACCGTAAAATGCAGAAGCATTAGCATACCAATCTTTAACAAATTCCCACACACTGTATAAACCGACACGATAGCTATTGATTTTGCCTTTCCCATATCCCTGTCTTAAATGATAAGTTGTTTTGCCATATCCAACAGTAGCACCCATCCGTAATTTTTCAGTGACTAAAGTATCCACCCCAGCCGAAGTATCTGTTAATCTCGACTTAACGCCAGCTACCCCAAGAGTAGCACTTCCATCTCGTTTCGACTCCTGATCGATATAGCTCCCCGTTTGTTGGGCCCAAAGTGTGGTCCCTCCCACAGTAGTCCGCACATTTTGAGGCATTGATTGACTGTTAGCCATACCATCCGTATATAAATCTGAGAAACGGAAAGTCTTTCCAAAACGTTCTCCTCGCCCTGTTGATGGAAGTGAATTGATTGGTGCAACATTAGCGTTGAGTTGGGTAATATTTGCCCCAGCCGCCTTTAGTTGATCTTTTATCATGTGCGCATTGCGATCGAGGAAAGAAAAGGATACAATACCATCCATTTGGTTAAATTCATTGGTCATCACCGATGAGCTAATCAAGCCATTGGGCGTTGGATGAATCTGATTAAATGCCTCATAAACATCTGCTGTTGGCAATGGAAAAATAGCATTCTCAAATCGCTTAAGGACTGAGGTGGAAGAAAGACTTCCTAAACTATCTATATGTTGAGCAATAATGCCGCCATTACCTTCTTTTATAATAGAGCCAAGCGCTACAGGGCTTACTGTTAGAGACACCTGCTTATTTACATAATCGTAGCTAAGCTTATAACCTAATAAAGGAGAGGCTCCTGTTACTGCGCTAAAAGTTCCTGCAAGGGAGGTTCCGGCCTCTAAAATAGTATAAGTAAACCCACCACTATAATCACCGGCTCGAGGTATAACATACAAAGCCCCCCCAGCATGGCTGTCCCGCCTACCGCAATAAGATCAGACCCTCCTGCCCTATTAATTTCGCATACATAAGTCCCATTTGTATTATCAAAATCAGTTGCAACTTGGATCACCCCAAGAGAAGTACCGGGTTTGACAGTCCCCAAGTTTGTTAGACTCCCAACCATCCCATTCCCCGTCAATTTTGCGCCATTATTAACCGTAACTGCCGAATTAGAAAAAACTCCATTAACCTTAAGCTCACCAGCATTTATTATTGCTCCTGCAAAGGATGGACTTGATGCTCGCGTGAGTTCTAAGATTCCTGTACCGTTTTTTATTAATTTACCTGATCCACTGAGATCCCCATTCAAAACTGCATTATAGCCATTTGTATCAATGATACCATCCATAGAAAAAAGAATGGAATTATCGATTGAGCCTGCTAAATTATTACCAATCTTCAAAACTCCCCCGCCTGTTCCTTCAAATGTCAGCCCCCCACTGGCATCCCCTAAGGCACGATTATTGCTGACTTCTAAACTTCCCTCTGTCAGCGACCATTGCGTTATCGCTGTTGTAAAATTCGATAATGTCCAAGTATTAGGTCCCTTTTTTCATATTTATTAAAATTTTGATAACTATCGCTCCCTAATTTTGCCACATCAAAAGTGGAGTCAACCGTCCCCCCTAAAACCAGTATATTATTGGTATGGCCACTGCCCGAACAAACCACATTGCCTACGAAAGAATAACCATTTTGAAGCTCTAAAACATTATTATCCCCTGAAAAAGTAATGGCATTATAAGTCCTATTAAAAATATCCATCCCCGCGGTGAATGCTGCTCCGCCAGAAATAGGACCACTGGTAATGACCGTCACATTTCCGCCAGTAGCATTAATACCTTCCCCGCCTAATCGAGTTATAGATCCATTATTATTCCGAGAACCAATAGCCCCTCCACTACCATTTCCACCCTCTGCTCCACTATAATTCGACGTAAAGCTCGCACCGTTACCCCCGTTAATAGCCCCTGTATTATTGATCGTCGTATCACTAACGACAGAAATGCCTGCTCCCGCGGTTCCCCCCATAGCAGAAGGACCGTTACCACCTTTTATTACCCCCTCGTTAGTAATACTCACATTAGGAGCAAAAAGAACAACACCTTTACCGCCCTCGTATCCATTACCTCCCGTTATGGCGGCTGCGTTGTTTAATGTCCCACTTGTCGTAAAGATAATACCGGCACCACCACTCCCCATAGGGGTGACAGTGAGATTACCGCCATTACCTCCGGCAATAGAGGTAGTAGAGTTAGTGGTTATAGTGCCGTTGGCGGTCATGACAACACCGGCACCGCCACCGCCCCCGCCACTAGCACCGGCACTATCTCCCCCATTTCCCCCGGTAATATTAGCGTTTATACTCGTATCTCCCGTAAGGATGACTCCATCACCCCCACCGCCGCCGCCGCCATTGCCACCTCCTCCACTACCCCTGCCACCATTTCCGCCATCACCACCGGTGATCGTTAACATGATGCTGCCACCACCAACAATCGTGGTATTACCACCGGCACCGCCGCCGCCTGCAGCTGTTCCCCCACTAGCATCGCCACCATTGTCACCCCTGCCTCCGTTCACGGCATCAGCACTGCCCCCGCTTCCGCCTGTGCCTGTACCATTATCCCCATCCGTTCCATCCGTTGGATCTATAACACCATCATTTCCACTCCCCCCTGTGCCACCTGTACTCCCATTAATGAAAGACCCAGTTCCGCCGGTACTACCCGCAAAAATAGGCGTTGAAACCATTGCTGTTATAAGGAAAGCCGATGTTAGATAGGTGATGGAAAGTCGAAAACCAACAGAAAAAGAGAGAGTTTTTTTCATAAAACTAAACCTTTAATAAGAGTGAAAAAGTATAAAGGGAGTTTGGTAGAAAAAACATTACAGCGCCTAAACTCTGTAGGTCAAAAAATGACTTTATTTTCTCTATCCAGCTCCTCGTTCAACACCCAATTAATTTCATTAACCCTTTCATAAGTATGGTAAACTATTCATAACACACAAAATTTATTAAAATTATTAAGAAAGTGTATATTTCGTTCCTTGAGTAGCTCCTAACCGAGGGAGTCAGGCATCTTGACATTTCAAAAAGGAAAACTATTCCCTAGACCTTTTGGGCGAAACGTCCTAAAATGGGTCAAAATGACGCTGTGAAATAGATAGAAAAATGGATTTAAAAAATACTGTCTTTTTGCCAAAAACTGACTTTTCGATGAAAGCCAGTCTGGCAGTTCGTGAACCTGACTTTTTAGATTACTGGAAAGAAATCGATTTATATCAAAAAATTCGAACTCAATCGAAAGGCCGTAAGAAATTTATTCTCCATTTTGGCCCGCCCTATGCCAATGGTCACATTCACATTGGTCATGCGCTGTCTGAAACACTTAAAGACGTTATTAACAAAACTTATCAGATGAAGGGCTATGACGCCCCGATGGTTCCAGGCTGGGATTGCCATGGGTTGCCCATTGAATGGAAAGTTGAAGAAGGCTATCGGGCCAGTGGTATGAATAAAGACGAAGTACCGATTCTTGAATTCCGCGAGGAATGCCGTGCCTTTGCTGATAAATGGATTCCTATTCAAAGCCAAGAATTCCAACGATTAGGCATTATCGCTGATTGGGACAATCCTTATATTACAATGAATTATGCTGCCGAAGCCCGCATTGTTGAACAGTTGGGGAAATTTCTGTTGAATGGCAGCCTTTATCGCGGTCTCAAACCAGTAATGTGGTCAGTTGTTGAAAAAACAGCCTTGGCTGAAGCGGAAGTTGAATACAAGGATTACACCTCTGATTCAATTTATGTCTCCTTTCCTATTGTCAAAACAAATCAGGCGGATCTGAAAGATGTTCACGCTGTGATTTGGACGACCACGCCGTGGACCCTGCCAGGGAACCGTGCGCTTGCCTTTGGTCAAGACTATGATTATGAGGTTATTCTTAACAAAGAGTCAGGCAAGAAGTATCTCTTGTCTCAAGAACTAAGAGCCAATGTTTGTGCGACAATGGGATGGGACGCGATAGAAGTTGTTGCGGTGATAAAAGGAACTGATCTTGCTGGCTCTATCGCCCATCATCCTTTGTATGGTAAAGGCTATGATTTTGACGTGCCGTTGATCCATGGAGATCATGTAACCACTGATGCCGGAACAGGCCTCGTTCACACAGCGCCAGGTCATGGTGTTGAAGACTTTGAGGTTGGGAAAGCCCATGGCATTGAAATCGCTCAACCTGTTGGACCGGATGGGATCTACTATGATCACGTCCCCTTGTTTGCTGGGTTGCATGTCTATAAAGCGAATCCCGCTGTTATGGCTGCTTTACTGGAAGCAGAACATTTACTTCATGCCGGCAAAATTGTCCACAGCTACCCTCATTCTTGGCGTTCTAAAGCACCTCTAATTTTCCGGGCAACCTCTCAATGGTTTATCAGCATGGAAAACACAAGCCTCAGAGACAAGGCTTTAAAGGCTATTGATACGGTTGAGTGGTATCCGACACAAGGTAAAAATCGAATAAAATCCATGGTCGAAGGTCGCCCAGATTGGTGCATCTCGCGCCAGCGCGCTTGGGGAACGCCGATGACTCTGTTTGTTCATAAGCAGACAGGCGAGGTTTTATGCGATCCGGAAGTTCATGCTCGAATCGTGGAAGCAATTCATCAAGAAGGTGGCGATGCCTGGTTTTCAAGCCCTGCAGAGCGATTCTTAGGCGACAAATACAGTGCCAATGATTATGAGCAAGTTCGTGACATTCTTGATGTTTGGTTCGATAGCGGCTGTTCTCATGAGTTTGTCTTAAAAGACCGTCAAGATCTATCCTGGCCTGCCGACCTTTACCTGGAAGGTTCCGACCAGCATCGCGGGTGGTTCCAATCTTCTTTATTGGAATCCTGTGGCACTGAGGGTGTTGCCCCTTATCGTAAGGTTTTAACCCATGGATTCGTATTGGATGAAAAGGGTTACAAAATGTCCAAATCCTTGGGCAATGTTGTCGCCCCAAATGAAGTTATTGACAAACTAGGAGCTGACTTGCTGCGGTTGTGGATTGTGTCGGCTGACTATTCGGATGACATGCGTATCGGCAAGGAAATCTTGAAACAACAAGAAGATATATATCGCCGTTTACGCAATACGCTGCGCTATTTACTTGGAGCGTTAGATGGATACAGCGAGGCGGAAGCAATTGACTTGACGGACATGCCTGAATTAGAGCAATGGATTTTCCACAAGCTAGCAGAACTTCAAGAGCTGCATGATCGCAGTCTCGCGACATTTGATCTGACTAGCTTTTATTATGCCCTGCATAATTTCTGTGCCTCCGATCTATCGGCATTTTATTTCGATATTCGTAAAGACTGCCTTTATTGCGATCCGATCACCAGTTCCCGGCGCAAAGCAACGCGCACAGCCATGCACTATATTTTTGAACATTTAGTTCATTGGTTAGCGCCGGTCCTAAGCTTTACTGCAGAAGAGGCCTTTTTGACACGTTATGGTAAAACCGGGGACAGTATCCACTTGAAGCAGTTCCCAGCCATCGGCAACAATTGGGCCAATCCAGAGCTAGGGGCGAAATGGGATAAACTACGCCATAGCCGTCGCGTTATTACAGGTGCCTTAGAGGTAGAACGGGCCGCTAAAACAATTGGCTCTAGCCTTCAAGCGCAAGTAACAATTTTTGCAAGCCCCGCGATGGCTGATTTCTTAAATCAGTTTGATATGGCAGAATTGGGAATTACCTCGAATGCCATCCTTACAATTGCCCAACCACCGCCTCAGGCTTTTGTCCTAGAGGATGTCACCGATATAGGAGTTATTGTCTCACCCGCTGAGGGAGATAAATGTGTTCGATGCTGGCGCATTTTACCCGAAGTATCCAGCCATCAGCATTCTCTGTGTATCCGTTGTGATGAGGCGATAGCAGCATGAAAAATTTACGAATATTTGGGTTTGTCTGGGCGGTGCTTTTTTTGATAGCCGATTTTGCCAGCAAATATATTGTTCTAAGTTGGTTTGACAAAGGTGGAGAAGCTATCACCGTAACGCCCTTCTTTAACATTATCTTAGCCTTTAACCGGGGGGTTAGTTTTGGCATGTTTCATGCCGATAGCCCTCATGGCGTTTACATGCTTCTGGGCGTAGCCGTTATTCTCTCCGCTTTAGTGGGGACGTGGTTATGGCAAGCAGAAAACAAATGTCAAAGTATCTGTTTTGGCATGATTTTGGGCGGCGCTTTGGGAAATATTTATGATCGCGTCATCTATGGAGCGGTTGTTGATTTTTTGGATTTTCATGCTTTTGGATACCATTGGTACACCTTTAACATAGCCGATTGTGGCATTGTGATTGGTGCAATATTATTACTTATAGATTTGGTCTTTCTAACCAAAAAAGAGGATTTTAACTAATGAATAAGAACATTATTCTACTTAGCTTTACAGCAGTCTTACTGTCAGGTTGTGATTCTATAAAACATACATTTGGACTTGATCATTATCAAGCTGATGAATATTCAATGCCAACGACCCCTCCTTTGTCCATGCCCCCCGGTTACAATGAGTTACCGCAACCAGCACTGCATGCACAACCCACAGGATATACGCCTGCAAAAAAAAGAGCACAGACAATACTAGGGAATCCAGCGAGCAGTGAGTCAAAAGAAACAGAAGAAAACTTTATTAAAAAAGTGAGCGCCGGACAAGCTGCAGATGAAAACATTCGAGATACTGTCGATGGAGAAGCCGCCAATGAAAAAGGCGCTTTAGAGAAACTTGCTAATCTCGGCAAAACGGCGTCTGATAATCTGAGCGGCCATGGTATAAATACGGCAGAAGCCCCCGCTTCAAGGCAACATCCAGCTCAGGCAAGGTAGTCATATGATATTAAAGCTTGCGTCTCCTCACCGATCTGAAGATACAGGAAGGAAATTTGACGACCATCTTAGGCTTAAAAACGGCGATTGCAGGATGTTTGGATATCCCTTTTATCCTCAGTCGAGTGCCGCACAAAGACAAAAGTCCATAACATCAAATTCCTTCACAGGCTCTAGGACCCATGGACGGTTACGCAGGCTCATCCAATTCGGATATAAACTTTCAGCTCTTTCGCTTACTCTGATAATAGGAACCCCCCTAATGACTCAATCTCTTCATGCGGAACAAAAACCAGTTGTTATTACCCCTTCCCCTGTCAAAGTCATTGATTATAAGACAGATTTGGGGCTAACAGGTTGGCATGTGGAGACACACGACATTCCTGTCCTCACCATTTCCATATGCTTTCGGAATGCTGGCGATAAAAATGATCCTGAAGGCTTAGCAGGTTTGACTGAATTTATGTGTGGGATGCTCGATGAAGGGGCTGGCTCTTACAATTCAGGGAACTTTAAAGCCTTACTTTTGGAAAAAAATATTCGATTGTCAATTTCCCAAAATTCCGATTCAGTTTTTATAACGCTCCGCAGTACAAAAGACAACATTAAAGATTTGTTTGATATACTCACAATGATTCTAATAGCCCCCCGGTTTGATGCCGATGCTATGGCTCGCGTTCGAGAACAAATTTTAACAGGATTAAATCAAAGCCTTCATTCAGAGGGTCAAGTGGTCTCTGATACATTTAATCAACAAGCCTTTAAGTCCCATCCCTATGGTCGCAGTACAAACTTAGAAATTGAAGGTGTTAAAAAAATCAAGAAAGAGGATATTCAAAAACATTTAAAAGAACGGTTGGCCCGTGACCAAATTAAAATTACTTCAGCCGGCGATATCTCGATTAATGACTTAAAAAAGCATCTTGATACTGCATTAAAAGATCTTCCTGCAAATGCTGTTCCTAACACAATCAAGGACATTCAGCCTATCTATACAGGGGACATTACAGTCGTTCATATGGATATCCCCCAAAGTGTTATCCTATTCTATCAGCCTGGCATTAAGCGTCAAGATAAAGATTTTTATGCGGCCTATGTCCTGAATAAAATCTTAGGGGATGGTGGCTTCAAATCTCGTTTGTGGGATGAAGTCCGTGAAAATCGGGGGCTCGCTTATGGGATTGATAGCGATTTACGCTGGGTTCAACACACGGACTATACTGTGGGGTCCACCGCCACTGCCAATGCTAATGCAGGTCAAGTCGTTGAAATTATTCGGGAACAATGGCATAAGGTCAAAGAAAAAGGCGTAAGCCAAAAGGAAATGGACTTTGTTATCGAACGGTTGACCGGCGCTTTTCCCCTGGGATTCAGCTCCACGCCTCAAATTGTTGGTCTTTTAAATAACTATCAACAAGATGATCTGGGGGCAGATTTTATTAATAAGCGGAATGAAATGATTCGGAGCGTTACCCTAGAAGATATTAACCGTCTCGCTAAAAACTTAATTCAACCCGATAAATTATCATTTATTATCGTGGGGAAACCGGAAGGTCTTCCTCAGTCCAAAGGCGCTAAAAAATGATAAAACTTTACACCATAGGTCTATCAGTTATGCTTGCACTATCGACATCGGCACACTCAGAAATTTTTAAACCGAAAACGGCAAAACTCGATAATGGTTTAGAGATTGTTCTCATAGAAAATCACCTCGCCCCTGTGGTATCGATTGCTCTGACTTATAAAATAGGAACAGCTGACGACCCGAGTGACATGATTGGTCTTTCTCACTTTTTAGAACACCTTATGTTTAAGGGCACCAAGAAAGTACCGGCAGGGGAATTTAAAGAACGCATCATCAGCAAAGGTGGAATGATCAATGCTTATACCACCCCCGATGTAACAGTTTATACCTGTGATATTGCTGTTGAACATTTAGATATGGTCTTAGAAATAGAGGCCGATCGTATGTCCAATATTGTCTTTGATGAAAAAGAGACGCAAGCTGAACAAAAAGTTGTTATGGAAGAACGTCGCATGCGTTTAGATAACAACCCGCTGGGGGCAGCTTATGAAACCATTCTACGAGCCTTATTTAAGTATCATCCTTATGGCATTCCCACAATTGGTTATCCTCAACATATCGCAGCCTATACCAATGAGGCAGCAAAAGATCATTATAATAAATGGTATACGCCCAATAACGCAGTGTTGATTATTTCAGGCGACATTACCATCGATAAACTATTGCCTATGGTTAAAAAACATTTTGGGGGCACGCCAGCGCGCCCACTTCCAGCCCACATGCGTCTTAAAGATCCTGTGGACAAGGGGGTCGTACAAAAGATTTTTATCAAAAGTCCCCGTATTAGTTTTGTCAACTTTGATTGGTATTATCGGGCTCCCAATCATCAATCAGAGCAAAGATCACATTATTATCCCTTGATTGTCTTATCACAAATTTTGGGTGGTAATGCCAATAGTCGTCTTTATAAAGAACTCGTCGATAAAAAAGGGATCGCTCTCGAAGCGAATGCTCATTATGAGGATGAATCTATTGATCCAAAACATTTTGAAATCACTGCCACCCTTCACCCTGCTCATAAACCAGAAGAGCTTAAAGCCGCTGTTGAAGAACAATTAAAATTACTAGTGGATAAAGGTGTGACAGAACTTGAACTTAAAACCGCCCAGCGAGATCTTTTAGCCGGCCTTGCGTTTGCCCGTGACGGCAACAGTGGTGCTATCAATGCATTCAAACGCCTTGCCTTTGGTTTTTCCGTCAACGAAGTGGAATCTTATCCAGATAAGATCCGCGCCGTCACTGTTGAACAAGTCGATGCCGCCATTAAAGATATCTTGGGGACAGAATTAGCGGTCTATTCTGAAGTTCATCCGGCAAGGTAAATTGAAAGGGAAAAGGGGGTTTGCAAAAAACACTTTTTCCGTACAAGCGAAGGGCGATCCGGAAACTTGATATTATATTTGTAAAAGGGTTTAATCCCTCTCCCTCATTCCGGCCTTAAGCCGGAATCCATTCCTGTATGTGGGTGCTAACAAGCTTTAAACAGATCTAGCTGTGATAAAATCAGACTGCCTTTAAAATCTAGGTATGGTTTCCGGGTCGCCCTTCGGTTGCCCGGAAAGAGGATTCCTTTCTTAGCTCTTCGGCCGGGAAGAGAGAAAAAATTTGTAAAAGGGTTTAATCCCTCTCCCTCATTCCGGCCTTGAGCCGAAATCCATTCCTGGGGGTGGGGGCTAACAAGCTTTAAACAGATCTAGCTGTGATAAAATCAGACTGCCCTTAAAATCTAGGCATGGTTTCCGGGTCGCCCTTCGGTTGCCCGGAAAGAGGGTTCCTTTCTTAGCTCTTGGGCCGGGAAGAGAAACAGAGATCAAGGACAGCCGGGAAAAAGAGTTATAAGCTAGGCCGGAAAAAAGAGTGTCTATAACTAGGATGACAGAGCAGTAATTCTCCACCTCCTCTTTACTCTATCCCACGCAGACCATTAACAAAATGAGTGAGTCCGATTTGGCGGGTGCGCCTGAGTCGCTCAGCCGTGATAATAGACCGCGCTTGCGCGACGCTATGCTCTAAGGAATTATTGACGATCACATAATCGTATTCCGCCCAGTGGCTTATTTCTTGGTTAGCCTCAGACATCCGCAACTGAATCACCTCTTCTGGATCTTGGGCTCGCGTTCGTAACCGCTGTTCTAAAACTTGAGTGGTAGGGGGCAGGATAAAAATGCTAACCAAGTCAGTCCGAGCCAGTTGGGATAACTGCTGAGTTCCTTGCCAATCGATATCAAACAAAACATCTTTCCCCATGGATAAGGAATCAAAGACGAAGTCTTTTGGCGTCCCATACCCATGATTAAAAACAGTGGCATGTTCCAATAAATCGCCGTTAGCGACCATCTCTTTATATTTGTCTGAACTAACAAAGAAATAATCCTCACCATCAACTTCGCCAGGTCTCATTGGTCTTGTGGTGACAGAAACAGACAGGGTGGTTTGAGGATCTAAGTCAAGCACCCGACTGCAAATTGACGTTTTACCTGCCCCTGACGGAGAGGATAAACATAGCATAAAACCGCGGCGGGGAATGGAAAGAATTGTCATTGAGTATAGTCCACAATAAGGCGTTTTAAGTCTAAAGGCACAGAGTATATGGTGCTTAGTCTATACTAAATTTACTTACCAAAACAACTCTTCACAAATATACGTCGGAGCAATCCCGTATGTTTCATAAATAGCCCCCCTTTTCACCTCATCCACAGAATGGAATTCTTCCCGGTGATATCCGTTCGTAATCAACAAACTATCGATTCCAATATATTGAGCCGCCCGAATATCCGTCACCAAGGAATCCCCAATCAATAACGTCGATTTTCCTAAATGCGCCATCATTACCTCTTCAAACATAATTGGATGCGGCTTACCGACCTCAATAACGCGGCCTCCCATAGCTCGATACAAATCACTAAGTATTCCAACTCTGGCCCGTTTTATATCATATTCCATGATGTATTTGTCAGGGTTAGCACAAACAAAAAGCAAATCTCGATCAATAGCCTGTCTAAACAAGGGAACATAGGGATCTGGTATTAAAAGACTTTCATCCATATGGATCGCCAGAATGATATCTGCCTTCTCCACATCTTCACTCTCCATAAGACCAGCACGCGTAGCCCAGGTACATAAGTTGTTATGATCGATAAACACTGTGTGGAGAGGTCGTTTTTTTTCTGGTTCGATAATGTTCATTTCAAACAATTCTAACGTTTTTTGGCCAGCTGTAATTAATTCCGAAAATAAAGAATAATCCAACCCCATTTTTTCTAGGACTTTAAGGGCGTGATCTTTGGAACGAGGACTATTGGTCGTTAGATAAACGATCTTGCCTAAGTCTTTTAACTTAACAAGCACTTCATAGGCGGCCTCAAAGACCTTTTTGCCATTATAAATCACGCCCCATAAATCGATGATGAAAACATCATAATCAGCGACCACGTCCGAAAGACCTGTTAATTCGTGCCCTTGCAAAGGCTTATATGGGAAGAAAGTTTTCTGTTTCATACCAATAAGAATAAGCTCAAAATCTTAACAAAAAATAAACAGCCTTAAGTATTTTTTAATAGAAAAAAGATGAGAATAAATTAAGTTAATTTGAAAGCATACTCTCATGAACCTCGCCCAAATTATTGATCAGTCTCCTTTTTTGAATAACCTCTATCCCACGGAAAAAGCTGATATTATAAGCACGAGTGAAAAAATAACTATTCCGGAAGGGCAAACCATATATATGCAGGACGCCCGAGGCGAGCTCATTTATTTTTTGGCGTCAGGAGAGGTTAATATCTTGACCGATACCCATCATCAAACTAAAGTGCCGGGCGACAGTTTTGGCGAAGAAGTTTATTTTGGCACTCACCGATACCTGGCAACGGCCGTTGCCAAAAAAACCAGCGAAATTTACATTATTCCTAAAGCAAGTTTTAAAAACCTGGATCGCCATACAAAAAGCTTTTCTGACAGTTTTTTTGCCTCCTTTAGTGAACTTTTAACAAAAGAAAAACTAGCTATAATCGCCCCTAAAACAACATCCTCGCTCTCCCACACAAGTTATACAGAAATTTTTGGATGGTTGTTCACGCTATTAGTCCCCCTTGCCGTTTTTCAAATTTTGGAGCTTGCCAGCATTACACCTGAAAGCCGCTTATTCTTGTCATTTTTAAGCTGCTCTGTCTCCATGTGGATGTTTCGGCTCTTTCCTGAATTCATTCCGGGTGTTTTCCTATTAATGTCAACCTTGATATTTGGTCTTGCCCCCACCAGTGTGGTCCTCAGTGGATTATCATCCGAAACGTTTGTGCTAATTATGTCTGTCTTTGTTATTAGCATTCTCATTACCACCTCCGGCCTCACTCATAGAGTTGCCATCTATTTGATGAACTTTGCATCCCACTCAATGTTAGGCCTTAATCTAGTTATCTTTCTAATAGGAACCATACTAACCCCCATGGTTCCCTCTATTGCCAGCCGTTGTGTGTTGGTAACGCCGGTTGTTTCAAAAATGCTCCATAGCCTCAAAATCAATGAAAAAAGCTTTTTAAGTGTTCAATTTGCTGCTTCTGCATTTTTTGGTTGCTCTATTTTTGCTAATGTTATTTTATCCAGTTCCCTGATGAATTTTGTTATCTTGGGACTGTTACCTGTTCAGGAACAGGATCAATTCCAATGGTTTGGCTGGCTAAAAGCTGCCGGTATTTACGGCATTACTGTTGCCATCGGTTACTTTGGTTTTATGTTAATCACCATGCTGCTGTGTGAAAAAAAATTCACTCAAAAACATCTTTTTGCAGAACAATCGCAAGTGTTAGGCCATCTTAGAAAAGAAGAAATTTTTGCGATTGGGGGGATGATCTTCGTCACTGTCGGGCTATTAACCAATAGTCTTCACAAAATTCATCCTTCTTTCGTCACGTTGTTTATCATGTTTTGCACTGTTGGATTTGGTCTAATTTCTAAAAATCAATTCCAGCGAGACGTAGACTGGCCATTTTTAATTTTCATGGCAGCAGCCGTCAGCATTACGGCGACAATTAAGTATCTTGGGATGGATGCATGGATTGCCAACTTCCTAAAAATTATTACGTCGACTACTTCCTCTCCCACGCTATTTCTCACCTATATAGGCGTGATTACCTTAATAGCCAGAATTTTTCTGCCCATCGCCCCAGCGATTGTTCTCTTAAGTACAACGTTCATTCCCTTGGCGGCTAATGAAGGTGTTAATCCCTGGCTTGTAACCTTTATCATTCTGGTCGCAGCCGATATGTGGTTTGTCCCTTATCAAAATTCTTTTTATATTATGTTTGAAGAAGCTGGCTTAATAGATAACCGTCTTTTTTATGATCGACATAAATTTATTATCTATAACTTCTTTGTGGGGGTAATAAAAATAGGCGCCTTTTACATCTCTATTCCATATTGGAAATCATTAGGATTGATGTAGGAAGGGGATGAAACATGAAAAGGACAATTAAAAATATTCTCTTTTACACATTTATTGTGGGGTTCTTAGCTCTATCAATTTTTTATAACGTCCACAAACCGATCATTTTAATCCTGCACAGTTATAATGCTGATTATTCTTGGACTCGAGATGTTGACGAAGGATTAAAAAAAGGTTTGATATCGAAGGGATCATATAGTCTACGGTGGCATTATATGGACACTAAGAACTATCCAGCCGAAGACAATAAAGTACGAGCGGGTATTGTCGCCCGGCGCATCATTGATGAAATCAAGCCGAACATCATTATTGCAGTTGATGATGATGCTCAGGAATACGTGGCGAGGCATTATATTGACCACCCCACCATTAAAATTGTCTTTTCTGGAATCAATGCCACTCCCGAAGCCTATGGTTATGAAAATGCGCAAAACGTTACAGGCATTGTAGAACGGCTTCCCTTACAAGGGTTAAGAGATACTCTCAAAGAAATAAAAGCCAATAACCCTCAAATTCAAGACATCAAAATCATGCATTTATCCGATAATTCAGGGACCGTGCAAGCTGACGATGAGTTTATTAACAATTTTGATACCGAATGGAAAGACATAAAGGTTATGCCGTCTGTCTTGGTTCATTCCTATCGAGATTGGAAGAAGGCTGTTATCCTTGCCCCCACCCTCACCAATTTTTTGATCATCTCAAACTATCGCAAAATATATGATGAGAGCGGAAGATTAGTTCCCCCTGAAGAAATTATCAAATGGACATTGGAGAATTCAAAGATTCCGATCATTGGGGTGAATGGTTTTACGGTTGAAGACGGCGCTAAATTTGCAGTGGCCACGTCTCCGTTTGAACAGGGTGAAATGGCAGCAAAAATGGCCTTGCAAATCTTACGGGATAAAGTTGCGCCCACGGATATTCCTATCACTCACCCCCAACAATTTACCATTTATATGCGTGGTCAATTTGATTTAATTCTACCACCCATTTATGAAGCGTTTGCACGCGCTGCCAATAAATACTGGGAAAATCCGAACCCAGCCGATTAAAATAATATTTTTTAGCCTGTGATCCTTGAGAGCGTTGACTTACCCCCTAAAATCAAAGATGATTGGTGCATGGCAAAAATATCCCTCAAATACGTCTGTCAAGACTGCGGTACGGTTCATTCCAAATGGGGTGGCAAATGTGAAGGCTGTAGTGCATGGAATACGCTTCAAGAAGAGGCGATGCAGGTTTCCAAGAAACCGGTCACAGCAAAACGGACAAACCTAGAATTTGTTTCTATTGAATCAGAAACCATTGAGACTGATCGACTTCTAACTCATATGGCTGAATTTGATCGCGTATGTGGCGGTGGCCTGGTTCCCGGCGGTGTCTTGCTCGTGGGGGGAGATCCCGGTATTGGTAAATCCACCCTCTTATTACAAGTGGTTTCAAAGTTTTCACAGAATTATAGCTGTGCCTATGTGTCAGGCGAAGAAGCCGTTGGCCAAGTTCGCATGCGGGCAAAACGCCTGGGTGTTGCTAATTCAGATAACTTACATTTAGCCTCTGCTACCAGCGTATCAGATATTTTAGCGGCGCTTGATAACCTTGAAAACCCTATCAAATTGCTAATTATTGACTCTATTCAAACCATGACAAATGCCGATGTGGACTCTGCACCTGGTACTGTCTCTCAGGTGCGTGTTTGCACCCAAGAACTTATTGCGTATGCGAAATCTAAGGGCGTGGTTGTTATCCTGGTGGGTCATGTAACGAAAGAAGGGGTTATTGCCGGTCCGCGCGTCCTTGAACATATGGTTGATACAGTGTTGTATTTTGAAGGCGAACGCAATTATCATTACAGAATCTTAAGATCCGTCAAGAATCGATTTGGTCCGACGGATGAGATCGGTGTGTTCGAAATGACTGACCTTGGCTTACAAGAAGTTCCCAATCCATCGGCCTTATTCCTTAACCAACATGACTATCCCGTTAGTGGTTCTGCAATTTTTGCAGGCATTGAGGGGACTCGCCCTATTTTAATTGAAGTTCAAGCGTTGGTCGCCCCCTCTCACCTAGCCACTCCCCGCCGCACCTCTGTTGGCTGGGATAGCAACCGCTTAGCCATGATTATTGCTGTCTTGGAATCAAGATGTGGATTATCCTTTGCCAATAAAGATGTATTTTTAAATGTCGCGGGTGGCTTGAAAATTAGCGAACCCGCATCAGATCTGGCTGTTGCAGCAGCGCTAGCCTCAACCCTCAGCAATACCCCAACACCGGTAAAATCTGTCTTTTTTGGCGAAATTGGTCTTTCGGGTGAAGTAAGGGCCGTCAGTCAATCTGATCTTCGTTTAAAAGAAGCATCAAAACTTGGATTTGCTGTCGGTTTCTGTGGTAAATTGTCGAAAGGGGGTCAAAGCTCAGATCTAGCCATTACCCCTCTTAACTATCTCATCGAAATGATGGACATTTTTAAGAATCCCCATCATAGTAAAGTAAAATTTGTGTAGACAAAAGGGACTAAGATGAACTCAATTGATCTTGCCATTCTGGGAATTATGACACTCTCTTGCCTTATGGGGCTTATCCGCGGCGTTACTAAAGAAGTCCTTAGCTTATTTACCTGGGCAGGATCTGCGCTGGCTGCTTATACGTTATATCCAAGTGCGTCTGGTATAGCGCGGGAACATATTGCCAATCCTATGATTGCAGATGGTATAACGGGAGCTATTTTGTTTATCGTATTTTTGGTCATTTTTGGCATCATTACTGTCGCCATATCCAATGCGGTGAAAGACAGTATGATGGGTGGATTAGATCGATCCCTTGGGCTTGCTTTTGGTATATTCAGAGGTGTTTTTGCTATTTGCATAGTAGAAATCATTTTCAGCCTATTTATCCATCGAGACAAGCAATCCGATACTATTCAGCACGCTCGGTTCATCGCGATGGTTCGCAATGGTTCGGATGAAATCGTGAGCTTATTACCCCTTAACGCCCGAAATATGATCGCGTCTCAAACTCAAAAGCTCCAAGGCATTGCTCCCATGGCGGGAAGTGTCAATGATCTGGTTATTCTTCCTGTCCCCGTTCATCCCTCTGTCCTGAAAAATAATCCTCAAGATTTATTAAAAGGTATGACCCCGCCGCGCAGTCAAAAACAAACAGTCTTAAGTCCGGAACAACATGACCCAGAAAAAACAATGGAAGGTTTATCATCGCTAAAACCTCAGGCAACGCAATTAAAGTCTGAAGGCGTTTACGACAATCGCCAACAACGTGAACTAGATCGGTTAATTGAAACCTCTGAGTAACAGTCAAAATTATTACAGAGTTTTTATCCCGAATTTTATTGTTTTTACCCAATAAAATGATTAGATTAAATTGGAATTAACTCATTAAAATTTCAGGTTTATTTATGCGCGTTTTTTTACGCATCTCATTGATATCACTACTAACCTCTTCTGCTGTCGTTGCTGAATCCTCCCCTCCCCCTCCTTTATGGCAGTCGCTCAAAAATTATTGGGCCGGATCCAAAGTATCAATGACGCCTGTAAAAACTGAAGCTAACTTAAAAGAAAACACACAAACGATAGATCGCGAGGCGCCAAGCTTAGGGGTGTGGGGAACACTTAACCGTTTCTTCCAATCAAAGTCGTCTACCACTCAAGATCCTCTTAAAACGACCACCTCTAAACCCGAACTAACTGAGATTGCATCTCAAAAAGCACCTGAAAACAATACCTCTGAGAAAATTGAAAAGTCTGGTTACTTTTATCATCAGACAATTGTTCCCCATAAAGCAAAATATACAATTAAATTAGAAAAAAATTATGGAGATGATATTTCGGATGCAACTGGCGAGATGACAATTAATGTCTATGATACAGGAGACGGCCTCGTTTTTGAGCAAAATTCTACATTAATTATCTATAATGGCGATGGCGAAGGCGAACTCATTATTACAAACTTAGCCACCTGGCAAACCTATGACGGCAAAAGATATCGATTTAACTCCCGCACGCTCCGGAATGGGGAACAAGAAGAAGTGATTAAAGGGGAAGCCTTAAAAGATGATGAGGCCAGGATTACCCGTATTACTTATACGCGTCCTACTTTCTCTCAAGTGACGACGCCTTACGAAACGGTTTTCCCTCTGCACCACTTAATTCATTGCCTTGAAATGGCTAAAACTGGCCAATCTGTTGTGTCGGATATCGTATTTGATGGCAGCAGTGAAACACATGAAGCTGTTAATGTGGATACTCTGTTAGGCGCACCGCAACCCACAAAACTGAAAATTAAAACGGACCAGAATATTTTAAACAAGAATCAGTGGCCCATGCGCTTAGCTGTTTATGCCCCCGGCAGCAAGAGCCCTGAACCCGATTATGAAATGGAGCAGAAAGTGTTAGATTCGGGAGTGGTGGAAGAAATGACATTGGATTATGGGGCTTTTCAGGTCAAAGCAACCTTGGAAAAAATTGACTTCTATGCGGCTAGCAAATCACCCTCATGACCGCCATTGTTAAAAAATCCATTGATTTATTTGGACATTCAACGTCCATCACAATGGAACAAGAGTTCTGGGATGCACTCAAACACATCGCAGAACAACAAAACAAATCAGTCCGCCAATTAGTTCTTGAGGTTGATCGTTATCGTTTAGAAAGCAACTCTCCTCATAACTTATCAGGCAGTCTAAGAGTCTTCATTCTCCGATATTTCATCAATCAAAGCAAAACTCCCCTATTGCGAGGAGATTAAAGCTCTGCGAGGGGATAAAATTGTTTGTAAATTACTCTCTGTAGTCGAGCTTAAAGCATCAGCACTCTTTCGTAAGAGTGAACCGCAATCTGTTGAAAGTAATGTAGAAGGCACACCTTCTTCACAAGCAAACATATCTTTTTTCGCTAGAATTTTCTCTTCCCTAACAGGCACTGGTGCGACCAAAGCACCTATCTCTTTCAACTTGCCTACCTCGTGGATTATGCCAAGAATTTGATGCCAGGGATCCACCTCCGTCAGTTTATCGGTCAATGTATAAATGGATATTTCTTGGAGATTCGGATAAAGAGAGCGCCAAGAGTCTAGGATATCGGCTTTAAATCTATCTGTATTGCCTCTGCTGTCATCTGCAAAAAATATTGCTTTAGTCTTGCTTGCTATATCTTTGCTAAAATAATAGAGAGCATATGCTTTTTGGCGATAATAGATATCTTTTCTTGAAGAGCCTGGCGCAACGGTCGCTGCTGGATCCTTAACAGACACCGCATGACCTGAGGCCATTACAAGTAAATTTTTTTCTTCCCCTTCTTCATAATGAACGACAGGCATTTCTGCAAGTAAGCTTTTAAAGCCTAGCTTTTCTAGACGCCCTAAGGTTTCTTTAAAGCCAGCGAGGGGCTCGCCATAAATTACTCTGTGCCAAGCACTGGAAAAAATAACATTTATTTTTTGTCGGATAAGCCACCAAACAAAGGGGACCGCCGCTCCTCTTTCTAAAATAGTATCCTGTGGGTTAAGATAAGTGGGATCAGATTGATTGGTTAAGGTTCCATCCACATCCAGAATGACAGAAATTTCCTCGGTAGCAATACCTGCCTGCAAGCAATTATAAATTTGAGTTATCATCTCACTAATCGATTGCACCTGATCCAATTCTCTCATTGTTGGATTGACCATCCCTTCCCACTCTTCTAAAAGGATTGAATCGGCCGCCCTTACACCAGCATTGCTGGCTATCAAGCACATCCACAAAGTAAAAATTGATACCAATCTAATCACAAATAACCCCTATCACTATAACCATTAAGCAAAAGATATTTTGATTATTGTAAACAATAGAAATTAATCTACAACTAATATTTATTATAATTTCGATCAAAAAAATAAATTATTATCATAAAGGTAGCTAGAAATCAAAGCAAATAACCGCTAAACTGGTTTAAATGAATTAATTAGAAAGTAAGACGCAATGGCTCCTGTATCTGTCAAAAACTCTTTCCACCATCTGTTGCGCCGAGCAATCCGGTACTACAAACTCTTCAAAACACCGATAAAATGGTTCGTAGTAATTGTCGGTTTGGCCATTGGATATAAACTTATTCCTGTCATAATTTTGTCGAATATGAAGCCCCCGAGCGTCATGGTTAATGTGGAAACAGCACAAGAATCGGAATGGGCCGAAGAAATTAAATCTATTGGCACAATTGCCGCCGTTCAAGCTGTAACCATATCGCCAGAAGTCGGCGGCTCCGTTGTCGCTATTCATTTTGAGTCCGGGGATAAAGTTAGTGAAGGAACAAAACTAATTACACTGAATGATGCCGCCGAACAAGCCGACTTGCTGCGGTATAAAGCTCAACTTGAAATTTCTAAACTGACCCTTGATCGGTCCACGAAATTATCAAGTCGCGAAGTGGAAGCCAGGGCTCGATATGATGAAAAGAAAGCCAAAGTCGACGAAACCGAAGCCTTAGTCGCACAAGCCAGCGCCGTTATCGAGAAGAAGAATATCCAAGCTCCTTTTTCAGGCAATTTAGGGATTCGGCAAATCAATTTAGGAGACTACCTCCAGCCCGGCACCTCTATCGTTACATTGACGAATTCTGATAAACTATTTATCAACTTTAATCTTGCTGAACGATATGCCAATGTGGTCAAGGTTGGCCAGAAAATAATATTTAGCGTGGATGCCTATAAGAATGAAGAATTCGAGGGTGTTATCACAACCATTGACCCGCAAATCTCTAAAGATGCTCGCAATATTGCCATCCAAGCTTCAGCGGACAATAAAAACCATAAACTCCAAAGTGGTATGTTTGGTGATATTCGTGTGGTTCTTCCCACAGATACTAAGGCCATTACTGTCAATGAAACAGCAATTGATTATGGGCTGTATGGGAGTTCTGTCTATATTGTGGACAAAAATGAAGCTGAAGAATTAATTGCCCGCAAACAATTCGTTAAAACTGGCATTCAACGTCAGGGGCGAATTGCTATCACCGACGGCGTCAAAGCAGGTGAGCAAATCGTGACAGCTGGTCAACTTAAGTTAAACAACGGGGCACATATTTCTATCAGCGATGATAAGGGGCCTGCCACACCACCCATCACGCCAAAACAATAGAGGCTATCAATGAAATTTACCGATATATTCATTAAAAGGCCAGTACTCGCCGCTGTCATTAGCACCTTAATCTTATTACTTGGACTTAAATCCATTTTCGCAATGCAGGTGCGCCAATATCCCGAACTCACGAATACGGTGATCACGGTTACCACGAGCTATCCGGGCGCAACGGCTGATCTGATGCAAGGGTTCGTAACCAACCCTATCCAACGATCCGTTGCCTCGGCTGAAGGTGTTGATTATATCACCTCGACAAGTCGCCTTGGCGTTAGTATTGTTAGCGCCTATATACGACTCAATTTCCCGCCTGATGTGGCCATGACCGAAGTGTCTGCAAAGGTGCAGGAAATTATAAGCGAGTTGCCACGGGAAGTTCAATCACCGGTCATAAAAAAACAACGGGTGAGACCTATTCAATTCTCTATGCTAGTTTTTCGAGTGATCAGTTAAGTAATGAACAAATTACAGATTACATCAATCGTCAGGTTCAGCCGCGTCTTGCCACTGTATTTGGTGTTTCCCAAGTTGAAGTTTTAGGAGGCCAAACCTTTGCGATGCGCATCTGGTTAAACCCAAAGAAAATGGCGGCCAACCAAGTTTCATCCGCTGAAATTTTATCAGCGTTGGAACGCAACAACTATCAATCAGCCCCCGGTGAGACCAAAGGTTTGCTCGTGGTCAAAAGCGTTGATGCCAATACAAATTTGACCTCAGCAGATCAATTCCGCAACATCATTATCAAAACCAAAGGTGATGCTGTTATTCGGCTACAAGATATTGCAGAAGTGGATTTAGCAGCCCAAAGTTATGATTCCGTGGTTAAAATGAATGGTCAGAAATCCGTCTTTATTGGTATAAAGACCACCCCAACGGCTAATCCTTTGACCGTTGTTAAGGATATTCGAAAAACCTTAGATCAGTTTGCACCGAATTTTCCACCATCCTTAAAGATGAATATTGCCTATGATGCAACTAAGTTTATCCAATCATCCATTGACGAAGTGGTAAAAACTTTATTAGAAGCAAGCTTTATCGTCATTTTAGTTATCTTTTTATTCCTCGGCAGCTTCCGGGCGGTTTTTATTCCTGTTGTGACGATTCCTCTGTCCATTATTGGTGTTGCGACCATATTGCTTATGCTAGGATTCAGTATCAACATCCTAACGTTGTTGGCCATGGTCTTAGCCATCGGATTGGTTGTAGATGACGCCATTGTTGTGGTTGAAAACGTCTATCGCCACTTGCGGGAAGGCAAAACACCGTTTGAAGCGGCCTTGATTGGAACGCGAGAAATTGCTATTCCCGTAATGTCCATGACGATTACGCTCGTGGCTGTTTATGCCCCTATTGCCTTTATGGGTGGGCTGACGGGAACCTTATTTAGAGAGTTTGCTCTTACTTTGGCAGGGGCCGTTATTATTTCAGGGATCGTAGCTCTCACCCTATCGCCGATGATGTGCAGTTTGATCCTAACAAAAGACTCGCTTGACTCAAAGTTCGCACACCGCGTCGAAACTTATTTTGATAATATTGCTAAAGCTTACGAAAAGCGCCTCAAAAAAGTCATTCACAATCGACGATTTATTGTCTTCTGTTTTGGGGTGGTTATGATTTTAACCACTTTATTCATGCCTCATATTTCCAAAGAACTTGCTCCTCAAGAAGATCAGGGGATTGTCATGATGGCAACCAAAGGCCCTCAAGGTGGCAATATTGATTTTATGGAATACTATTCTGATCAAATGATTAATAAACTTAGCCATTATGAAGAAATGGATCTATTGTTCACCATTGCCGGTATGGATACTGTTAACAGTGGTTTTGGCGGACTTATTGTTAAGCCATGGTCGGAAAGAACCCGCTCAACCCACAGCATTCAGCAATCAATTCAAGAGGATCTAGGTCAAATAACAGGGGTACAAGGCTTTGTGTTTCAGCCATCGCCTCTGCCCGGCAACGCTGGGGGTATGCCTGTACAATTTGTTGTTAACAGCCTTGGGGATTATCAAATCATTTATCAGCTTGTGGATGAGTTAAAACAAGCCGCCCGTCAAAGTGGTCTCTTTATTGCTGTGGATAGCGACTTAGAATACAATCGCCCAGCCATCAAATTAGAGATCAATCATGATAAAGCCAATGAACTCGGCATTAGCATGCAAGATATTGGCACTACTTTGTCAACATTTATGGGTGGCAACTACGTGAACCGCTTTAACTTACTGGGACGCAGTTATCAGGTAATTCCCCAAGCACCCCGTGCCGAACGTCTTTCGGAACAATCTTTAAAAGATTTCTATATTCCGACTACTTCGGGCAAACAAATATCACTGTCCACCATTGCGACAACGAAGGTAAGCATTGAACCCAATCAGTTAACTCAGTTTAACCAAATAAACTCAGCTACCTTCCAAGCTGTTCCGATGCCATGGGTTAAATTAGGTGATGCTATTGCTTATTTAGAAAATTATGCTAAGAAAAATTTCCCTCAAGGGGTCACTTATGACTTCTTGAGTGAATCCCGCCAATACATTCAAGAAGGGAATGCTTTAATACAAACCTTTATCTTTGCCTTAATTATCATTTTCTTAGTGTTAGCAGCCCAATTTGAAAGTTTGCGAGATCCATTTATTGTGATGTTAAGTGTACCAATGTCCATTTTTGGTGCAATTCTCATGCTCTTTATAGGCTTTAGTACGATGAACATTTATTCCCAGATTGGATTGGTTACCTTGATTGGCTTAATTACCAAGCATGGTATCTTAATTGTAGAATTTGCCAACCAATTACGAGAAGAAAAGAACTTAACAAAACAACAAGCCGTTATCGAAGCTGCTATGATCCGTTTGCGTCCGATTATGATGACAACCGCCGCCATGGTTGTGGGATTAATCCCTCTACTCATGGCATCGGGTGCTGGCTCAGCCAGTCGGTTTAGTATTGGGATTACAATTGTGGCCGGCATGTTGATTGGGACATTCTTTACAATCTTCATTGTGCCTACTTTTTATGTGATGATTGCCAGCGATCACCTTAAGTCTACTAAGGCTTAAGGTGGTTAACATGATTAATAGCAATCCTCAAACTATTTAATAAAAGGTTGTAAAAGAAATAAGTATACTGCCCTCTTCAAAAGAGGGGGCACTACTATTTTTACAACACATCAAGAGGCGCTATATAATTGATCGCCTCCATTTCTTTAACTTTTTTCATGAAAGAGAGTGCTTCCTCTTTATTATCAAAAATTTTAGTTTCTGACTCTTTATGATGAACAGTTACAATGCCTTTTAAATGGTCATACTCATGCTGAAAAACACGAGCAGCAAAACCTTCTAATATCTGTGTAATTTGTTGTCCCATTTCATTAATATATTTAACCTTAATTTTTTTATAACGAGCGATATTCACGAGTTTATAAGAGGCCTTTCCTAATATAACGGAAAAACAGGCTTCCCACTTTGTATCTGTCTCTTCACTGAGGGGGGTCAAATGAGGGATTGATTACGGCGATTTGATGGGCCTCACTTCTATCTCAACTGAAGATAAAAATATTCTGATTTATTCCAATTTGTGGTGCGGCCAAACCCGCCGCAGGCAATAAAGGTTTCAATGTATTTTTTAAAAGAGGGATCGTTTTCTGCGCCTCTTCTAAACCATTTTTTTCTAACTTCATATCCTGAGAAACCCTCGTCAAATGCTGCTCGCTATCTTGATCCAAAGTTACAATGGTTATCGATTCAGTTGTGTCTACCATACTCACACTTCCTATATAACTAATTACTTTAAACCTATATGCCTCTTCATTTTATCCCACTATATTATTAGGAAGATAGAAAAGGATAATAATCGTTCATTATTAATCTTAGGTAAATAAGAGGGAGCCCAACGATGCAACGGAAAGAGGCTTTTTATTTTTTTCCCTGAGGAGACTCCAGGCCCCCTCATCTTTAATTTTCTGAGCTTATTTAGAATCACTTACTTGACGACGTTTTTCAAGGATTCGTTTCAAAGCAGGATCCATAGTCTCTTCATTTCTTCTCTCGGTGTTAGGGCTCCAGCTTCCTCTTTGGTGAGGGTTAACGCCTCGAGGAGCAAACTGTTGACGAATAGCCAGATTATTCTGCATGGCTTGTCGGCCTTCTTCATTAAACATACTATCGTCAAACGGTAATGGCTGTTGACGAATACTCCGATTACTTTGCATTGGTTGGGAGGCATCCCCCTTAACTCTATTATCTGACCCCTCAGAAGACAGGATTCCCTGATTTTTAGTTACTTCAGCGCGCTGCCAATATGACAATAATGTATTATATTGCTTATCCGTAACAGATCGATTTTGTAAGATTTGTTGAACGGACTCTATGATTAAATCCGCATTACCGTGCTGCAAAGCCGCATCAAAAAGCTGAGAAAAATTCTGCATTTCGTCTTCAGATGGGGTTGAAGAATTTTGCATAGCCTGCAAACCTAAAGCCATTCCTAAGCTTATTAAACCAACGGATATGAATTTTATTTTCATAACTGGATCCCCTCAAAAAAATTAAACCTCCTAAGATCTCTTTATAAATAGAGATCAATATAGTTAATTATGCGTTTATTTCCCCTTTCAATATTTTTATATTCCCCTTCTATTATCCATGGCTCTTGATTTTTACGTCCTATGCTTTTACTCCCCTTCTCTTGTTGATTTTACAAACAAAAGTCCTCATATTAAATATATGATAATCCCTATAATAATGACTTAAATTATGGCTGCACCTCAAAGCACAATAACACTCTTTAAAGAATCAACAGATAAGCATATTGCGACTGCAAAAGATGTCCTAACCAATGAGGCAGACGCCCTCCATGTTTTGGCTAATCAGTTAGATCATCATTTCTCCCATGTGGTGAACCTATTACTTACCATCAAAGGACGGGTGATTGTAACAGGTATTGGCAAGAGCGGCCACGTAGCCCGTAAAATTGCAGCAACCTTTGCCTCCACGGGACAGCCAGCCTTTTTCGTGCATCCAGCTGAAGCAAATCACGGCGACATGGGAATGATCACGCCGGATGATGCTGTCATTGCTTTATCGAATTCTGGCGAAACAGCAGAGCTAGCCAATTTAATTGATTTTACTCGTCGATTTAATATCCCCTTGGTGGGCATCACACGCAATCCTGAAAGCACCTTACACAAACTTTCAACCCATCCTTTGTGCGTTCCCCGTCACCCCGAGGCTTGCCCTATGGGTTTGGCTCCCACAACATCAACAACCATGATGTTAGCTTTGGGGGATGCCTTGGCGGTAGCTCTTTTAAATGCGCGCGATTTTACGGCCTGCGATTTCAAAACATTTCATCCTGGCGGATCCTTAGGGGGCAAGCTGCGTAAAGTCAAGGAATGCATGCATGGTGAAGATAAGCTCCCGCTCGTTAACCAATCGGATGTTATGCATGAAGTTTTAATTGTTATGTCTCAAAAAGGCTTTGGTTGTGCGGGCGTCATTGACAATCAAGGTGTCTTGGTTGGTGTCATAACTGACGGAGACTTGCGGCGCCACATGGGGATAAATTTTTTGCATCAATCGGCCGTCGACGTTATGACTTCTTCGCCCTTAACCATTACCCCCGATATGCTCATGACAGAAGCTTTGGCGTTAATGAATCATAAAAGAATTACATCTTTGTTTATCTTGGTAGATAATAAACCGACAGGTATTATTCATGTGCATGATTTCCTGCGCGCTGGAATTCAATGATTGTCAGAGAAACGATAGGTAATAATGAAGTTCACTCAACCAAAGCGAAACAAAAAACTAAAGCGTATTCTGCCAGCTCTTACAGTTTTACTGATTTTAACCATAGCCTTTTGGCCAAATATTTATAAATGGTTGTCGCCTCCCCCACCAGCGCCTAAACTTGTATCAACAATTGCTCAAAATTCTCCTGAAAAACCTAAAGATTCAATAGCGAATGAGGCGAGAGATATTTATTTTGATGGCGTCGACAAAAACAACCAACCCTATACTCTGACAGCCAAACAGGGGACTGAATTCAAGGAAGGGACCGTTGAGCTGACAATGCCTACCCTCACGCTTAAGTTGAATTCGGGCCAAACAGTGGTGCTGCGATCAGATAAAGCCATCCTTTATAAGGAACAGCAAAAAATTGAATTAATTGACCATGTGGTTTTGACCCACACAACGGGCTATGAATTTACCACTGAAAAAGCGTGGCTCGATATGAAAACCTCCACAGCCTTTGGTCATGATCCGATTGCAGGAACCGGCCCCCAAGGGCAGCTCTATGCAAAAGGTGGGTTCAAATTAAGCGACAAAGGTGAAAAGGTATCCTTTATTGGGCGACCAGAATTACTTATTCAAAAAGAGGGCAAATAAATGTTAAAAAACACAGTTTGGTTATTAATGTTATCCGCCGCCCTCTCTCAACCTAATGAACATAACAATACTATCCGTATTATTTCTGATACGATGGAATGTGATCAGCAGAAAAATATTTGCATCGCCACAGGCAACGCTTTTGCTGAACATCCCCACGATCCGGACAAACGCACAATTAGAGCAGAAAAATTTATCGCTCTTTTTGAAAAAATGAATCAAAACGCTCAATTAAAAAAGGGCGAAACCAACAAGAGCGATCTGAATAAAATTGAAGCACATGGCCATGTTGTTATTACCGATAAAGACACTGTTATTCTGTGTGATACAGCAATTTATGATCACCCAACCCAAACGATTGAGTTATTTGGGAATGTAAAAATTACCAATGAGCAAAATCAATTAAATGGGACTTATGGTCATGCAGATTTGAAAACAAAAAAATATCGTGTTACCAATAAAGGAAGCCAAGTCGAAGGGCTATTCGTTAACGCCAATAAGAAAGCAAAAAAATAATGACTGGTCACAAGGAACTTGAACAGTCCCCAGGGCTGTGGGCAGAAATGTTAGGTAAATCCTATCAAAAGCGCCCGATTCTGAGAGGAGTAAGCATCCATGTTCAACGGGGCGAAGCTGTCGGCTTATTAGGACCGAATGGCGCTGGAAAAACAACGTGTTTTTCAATTATGTGTGGCTTAATCCACCCCGATAGTGGCTTAATTTTTCTCGATGGGATCGATTTAACCCATATGTCTATGTATCGCCGCGCCCGGCTGGGAATTGGATACCTCCCTCAAGAAACTTCTATTTTTCGCGGTCTAACGGTTGAACAAAACATCCGATCTATCGCTGAACTCTTTATAGAAGATAAAACAGATCAGCAAGAGTGTGTGGAACGGCTGATGGAAGAATTTTCTGTGACCCATTTACGCCAATCGCCCGCTGTGGCCTTGTCCGGCGGGGAACGACGACGCGTTGAAATCGCCCGGGCTTTGGCGGCCTCGCCCCAATTCTTACTACTTGATGAACCGCTCGCGGGAATTGACCCCATTGCCGTGAATGAAATTAGAGAGTTAATATTTCATTTAAAAGAACGAAATATTGGCGTTTTAATCACTGATCATAACGTGCGCGAGACTTTAGACATTGTTGACAGGGCTTATATCCTGCACAATGGCAAGGTTTTACTAGGGGGAACCCCCCACGAAATTATTTCTTCAAAAGATGTGCGTCGCGTTTACCTTGGAGAAAGATTTTCCATGTAATCTGAGTATATGAAGACTCAGTTACATACATATTTAAAGCAAAGCCAACAGCTCAACCTGTCGCCTCAGATGCAGCAGTCCCTTCGGATATTGCAACTGAGCACCGTCGAAGTGCAAGAGCTAATTGATCAAAGCTTATTAGAAAATCCGTTTCTTGAACAAGAATCGGCCCATACTAGTTTTGCCGCCCCTCAAGATTCCTTAATCGACGACAATCCCTATACCTCTTACTGGAAAGAACAGCAAGTTCGTATCCCAAATTCAGATGTAACGCACGATACCAATGCTCAACCAAGCACATTAAAGAGCCATTTAACGCAGCAACTTTTTATCACGACGCCCAATCAAAAATTCCGTGACATAGGGACCTATTTAATTGACCATATCGATGAAGATGGTTACTTAAGATTACCCCCTGATGATCGGACACTGCAAACCTGTGGCCCAGAGATCTTGAATCAAGCAATCAATCTAATCCAAAGCCTTGATCCAGTGGGGGTGGGGGCCAGAACCCTAAGTGAATGCTTGGCGCTTCAACTGAAGGATAGAGGGCTTTATAATGAAACTTACGCTGCCATTCTTGACAATCTTCATCTCTTGATCGAAAAAGGTCCTCTTGCGTTGGCACAAAAGTGTGCCCTTGATGTCGAAACTTTTAGAGCTAAAATGGATCTTATTAAGACCCTAAGCCCCCAACCCGGTTTAGCTTTCTCTCCGACAGAAACCACCATTTATATTACCCCTGACCTTTTATTTCGGCGCTATAATGGCCAATGGATCGCTGAACTCAATAAAGAAGCCTACCCCCGCCTGTTTATTGACGAAAAATCCTTTACGGCTGTTATCAATAAATGCCAATCAATTGATGACAAAATATATATGAATAAGCAAATCTCATCCGCTAATTGGCTCGTCAAAAGTTTGGAGCAACGCGCTATAACGATGCTCAAAGTAGCCAATGCCATTATTCGTCATCAGATCCATTTCCTCAATCGTGGTCATAATTACCTTACCCCTTTAAAATTAAAAGATATCGCCACCGAGGTTGATATACATGAAAGCACTGTTAGCCGAGCTGTCACCGGTAAGTATGCAGCGACACCGTTCGGCGTCATTGAGCTTAAATCCTTTTTCTCTACCGCCTTAAATGAAGAGCAACCGACTCTCTCCAATAAAACCATTCAACTTCAGATCAAAAAGCTAATTGACATGGAGTCTAAATCATCACCATTGTCCGATGATCAGCTGGTGTCAACGTTAAAAACATACGGCATTAGTGTCGCTCGACGCACTGTGACAAAATATCGCGAATCCTTGCAAATTCCCTCTTCTTATGAGAGAAAAAAGATGGCAAGGGTACTTAATTTTTAACAAGTTCACACTATACTTATGATGTGTACTACATTTAGGAACGGAGGACTCGATGAAAACAATCATTACTGGAAAGCATCTCGACATTGGGGAAAGCCTTAAGGCTCATATAGAAAAATCTATCACTGATATGGTTGCAAAATACTTTGGCGCCGTCCTCGAAGTTCATGTGAATTTAGCAAAATCAACTCATACTTTTGAAACAGATCTGGCATTCCATATTAGCCGCCATTTTATCGTAAGAGCGCACGCTGAAGATTCAGATCCCTATCGCTGCTTTGATCTGGCGATGCATAAAATGGACAAGCGCACCCAAAAGTATCGCTCACGCTTAAGACAAACCAAGCGTCATGAGAGTTCTGTGGAGAAAGAACAAGCCCCGGCCCTCACCTATGTCCTCAACGCAGAATCAGAGGATAATGGGGAAGACGAAAATCCTATCATTATTGCTGAAATGGATTCCGTCGTCCCAACGGTTTGCGTGAGTGATGCTGTGATGCATATGGATTTAATGGATCAGACTGTTGTGATGTTTAAGAACGTACGGTCAGGAAAAATGAATGTTGTTTTTCGGCGTCAAGATGGCAACGTGGGTTGGATTGATCCATCATAGCTTCTTTCACTCTAATAAGATGGAAAAAGAAAGGAGCCAAGTGGCTCCCTTTTGATGAGATTTTTATATTTAATCAATACCATATCTATAAGAAGCTGAATATTTAAGTTGCTCTTCTAAGGGACTGGTAGCTTGTCGCCACAGCTTGAATGTCGCTGCTTGTGCATCGGTGGCGCCGTTATAAATTCTTTGAAAATAACCATAATTTTTCAATTCATAACCGAGAACCACTTCTTCCACATCAGACAAAGCTCCATAATTAGTGAAGGCTACCTGAACAAGGGGGTTCTGAGTTTGCACATCAATCAAGGTTGATGCTGACATATAGCTTCCCGGTCCTAACCGCGCTGCTTCATCAGCAACAGAGCGGAATACAGGATTTTTTAACGCAATCTTAAAGGATTTTAATGCTTCACCTTGCATATACCACCGCGTTTGAATTTTCTCAATAACTTTATCCGCAAGCATTTCGATAAGGGTGGTTCCACCGCCTTGCATATCTAAAGCATCCGTCATCCAGCTATATCGAGATCCTTGTAATCCTTCCATTGCCATTGTAGTATCTGCCTGGGCAGGTGAGGCTATGGCCGTCATAGAAACCATACTAAAAAGTAGTAATGTCCGCATTTTATCCTCCATTTTTTTGCTATCCACACTATTAAATATAGCGTAATTAATTAAGATCAAGTTAAGGGGCGACTTAACCAGTAACAACATTCTTAAACACTATGACTATTTAACCACTTTCAACCCTGCAAGTTTTTTCTTGACAGTAATTCCCTCAGGCTCCATAACTAATTTATGATGATAAAAAATACAGCACTCAAACGCAAACTCCTCAAGCGCAGCGCGCGCTAATACTATTTTTCCACCTTTCACGTCCATAAGTTTATCCTTTAAGTTTGAGTAATGTGATGTCCCTCGCCGACCAGTTTTTTAATATATTAATGATTATTGATGACTTCTATTGGGGTCATATTGGATTCACCCTTGTTATTTGTATGGGGCTTTATTTCACCATCAAATCTAAATTCTTTCAGTTTCGTATACTTGCCAATTTTGGTAATACCCTCAAGGATCTTCATTGTGAAAAGGGACATGATGATCAGGGAGTCAGTCCTCTTCGTCTTTATTTCGCCTCTGTTGGGGGAATGATTGGCCTGGGAAATGTTGTGGGTGTAGTCACTGCCATTCTCATTGGGGGGCCGGGAGCTTTAGTTTGGTTATGGATTGGCTCTATTTTTGGGATGTTAATCAAATATGCTGAAATCTATCTAGGCGTTAAATTCCGCGTTAAAAATGAGCGCGGCGGTTTTGACGGCGGCCCGATGTATTATCTCCAACGCGCCTTCAATATTAAGGCTATCCCCATACTCGCAGCTATTTTATTGTGCATTTATGGTGTAGAGGTTTATCAGTTTGTCATCATCACTGATACTTTAACAAATACTTTCGACTTCAATAAGATCGCCGTTATTGTCGGCCTTATTGGACTTGTCATTTATACGGCGCTTGGCGGCGTGAATCGATTGGCAACCGTCTGTACCATTTTGATGCCAGCATTCATGGTTATTTATATCTTAATGTGTCTCTATGTTATTGGGGCGAATTTAGAAAGCTTAGGCACTGTTTTATCCACGGTGTTTTCATCCGCCTTTTCAGGCCATGCCGCCGTTGGGGGGTTCGCTGGCAGCACCTTTATTCTGGCAGCCCAAAACGGTATTGCAAGAGCTGTTTATTCTGGCGACATTGGGATTGGGTATGATGCAACCATCCAATGTGAGACTCGCACCATTCATCCCGAACGCCAAGCACGTATGGCAATTTTTGCCCTTTTAAGTGATATTGTTGTTTGCACCATGAGTATGATGGTTGTCCTAATCACCGGATTATGGTCCATATCACCGGTTTTATTACCATCCGAATATGTGGCAACAGCCTTATCAATGCATTTTCCTTATATGAACTATTTTATGGCTGTCTTCTTTTTTCTAGCAGGGTTTACCACGATCATTGCGTTCTTTACTGTTGGTATGAAATGTTCTCGATTTTTGTCCCATAAGTGGGGAGAAAAAATTTATTTGATATACGGCATTTTTGCTTTTAGCTTCTTTTCATTCTTTGACCAGACCAAAGTTATCTTGATTATGACTCTCTCCGGGGGTCTATTGATGTTGATTAATCTCGCTGGCATTATTAAACTTAGAAAAAATATCGAGTTCAAATAGCGTAAGAACGGGGGAGGACATTGCTTTACCTGGTTTCCCCCTTACACACGCATCATTGGTTGGAGCATGTATGTGGTTTAAAACATATTTAAAGATTTGGTATTCCTTGAATTGGCGCGCCTTTTTATACAGCCTTAGCTTGTATTTCTTGTTACTATCAATATTTGCCCTAAGCTTGTTTTACTCTTTGAATCAGGGCTGGCTAGAGTCTTATCGCAACTTTATATTAAGGCTGTTTAATTTATCAGAAACGGGCGAGATTCCAGTTTTCTCTCTTACCAGGATTATCTTTGTGGAAACACTTAATGCCACTCTGACTTTACCCTTAATATTTATTGCTCTACGCCAGTTACCATCTATTCCCTTTAAAGGATTTAGAATCATCTATAACTCTCTCTGGAAAACCTTCTTGCTTGTTGGTCCGGGGGCTTTTTTAATCTACTTATTTAGCTATTTAACCATCTGTGGGTGGCTGCATCAAGAAGATGAGGTTTTCCAAATAGCCTTAGCCATCTTAACTTCTCTTATGGTTATGCCTTATGCTTTTAATAGAGATATTGTCAATCATAAAGGATGATGAAGCAAAATCTGACGACTCTGCCCCCTCCCCCTCCTTCTAATTTTTAATTCTGATACAGTTTTAGGTTATCAACCTCTACTTCAAAGTAGGGGTCATTGTGAATAATATGGGATTGTTCAATACGGCGATTAATGGTTTTTGTCACCCGCTTTGGCGTAACCCCTTCAATACTACCGACATAAATTGACGGAACAAAGATACCTTTGCAATTTAAAGCGAGCGTATAGCGACGACCACTGGGTACTTTTGCAGCCTCAACTGCCGTTCGTAATCCATCCCGTAGGCAGTAAAACTCATTGGTCATATGCTCGCCTGTGATCATCACCCGTTTAGAATCCGATTCAGCTCGATCTACCCGAAACTTCATACCGTGAATCTTATCTCTATTAGCCTCTAACCAACCATTGATTACTTTGGTCAGCTGATCCGCATCTTGCGATTCAACGTTTGCAATATAGCCGAGAGTCACATTGTATTGTTTGTAAGGAGTACCATCCAGCCTTGCCCCGCTGTTCTGCACAAAGACCTCGTGCAGGTGGTAAGCCGACTTTTCCGTCAACGGGCCCTTAACTGCAAGAGTTGCAGCCATTGAAGAAGATAACAAAGTTGCTGCAAATAAAATAGCTTTCATGAGAAAAAACTCCGATTCCCTGTTTGAATTCATTATATCTCAGGCTATAACTATTTTGAATAGTATTTTATTTTTTTGAGGATTTTATGAAAGATTCACTGAAAACCAATCGAGGGATCATCCTTTGGTTGTTTGGCTCTTGCTTCCTTATTTGGCTTATGATCATGCTGGGTGGTGCTACACGGCTGACCCATTCAGGCTTATCAATTGTTGAATGGAAGCCAATTGTTGGCATCATCCCTCCCTTTACCGAAGCCGCTTGGCTTGAAGAATTTGCAAAATACCAACAATTTCCAGAATATCAACTGATTAATCATGGCATGACCTTATCCGAATTCAAGTTCATCTTCTTTATGGAATATTCCCATCGATTGCTTGGACGCTTAATTGGGTTATTCTTCTTTATTCCGCTCCTCTATTTCTGGGCCCGCGGGCAACTAACACCAGGGTTAAAAAAGATGTCACTGGGAGTCGCCGTCTTAGGAATGGCCCAGGGCTTTATGGGATGGTATATGGTGAAAAGTGGTCTTGTCAAAGACCCAAGTGTTAGCCATTACCGACTAACGGTCCATCTTGTCCTAGCTTTAATTTTATTTGGTGTTTTGTTTTTTGCAGGTCTGCGTCATCTTTATCCTAATGAGAAAGTGGTAAAATCTCCGACAAGTAAAACAACAGTTATGCTTGTTCATTTTTCAGCGTTAGCAATTGTCCTGACGATCATTTATGGTGGTTTCGTAGCAGGTTTAAAAGCAGGAAAAATGTACAATACATATCCTCTCATGGGGGGCGACTTTATCCCCACCGAATGGGCTTATCTGTCCCCCGTATGGTTAAATTTCTTGGAAAATCCAGCGACTATTCAATGGGTTCACCGCACCCTTGCTGTTATCACCATGGCATTAGTCATTTCTGCAATGATAGGGGTAATGCGCGCCAACTATGGTAAAATTGTTAAAGGCTCTGCTAAATTGATGATCATCGCCATCGTCTTTCAGGTCATTCTGGGAATTACGACCTTAGTACATGTTGTCCCTGTTAGCCTTGGAACATTGCATCAAGGGACAGCCGTTGTCGTGTTAGGCTTAATGTTAACGGTAATTTATAATATGAATCGTCGAGCTTACGACTGAGAAAAAATCCGGCCTCCTTCACTATTCATCAACATTTTTATCCTAGACTAAATAGTGAAGGAGCCTCCCATGCAAAAACTAATTGCCCTTATCATCTTACTTGCAACACCTGCCTTGAGCATTTGTTTAATAGATTGCAACACAACAAAGTGTGCTGATCTGAATTATTACATGAAAAAATGCAATAAGTGCAAATCCGTAGGGAAAAAGTGTGCCGCCAGTTTTTGTGCAAATCATCCAGAACTATGTAAAAACAATCAACCTTTACGTCCCTTATCAGTAGCGACAGCAGAGATGAGAGATGAACGCTTACATGATGTTTGTATGGTCCCTCTTTTTGCTAAATTTACCTTTGAAGGAAATATGAATTCCACCTTAACACCAGACAACCTAAATACGCTCAACATTGTATTCTTTGAGCAAACTAAAGGGGAAGCTCATAAACGTAACATTGGCTCGGTTCGCAATGTTTTAGCAAACTATTTCGCCCTTCTTTATCCAGAATTAAAAACTTATGCCCCCAAAAAAGCGTCTGAACAAGTCAGCTTGATGATTCGGATGAAATTCGGAAAACCTTTGGAACAATGCTCCAACCTGGATTTTCATACTATAATTGACACCGTTCGCGCAGAAATTTATAAAAGAAAAGGCATTCCACTAACCAAAGCCTCTGAATCTTATCAAAATCGAAACTATCCCGTCACCATCAGTAAAATGGGATGTCACTCTGAAAAACTTTTTAAACCGATTCGATAAAAATACTTCTTTAGGCAAGCTTTAAGAATAATCTGATTGAATTAACGGGGGATGGACGATATAATATAAGTGTTGTCCACCTTAAGACAGTCCCTTCTACCATGTTTAAAAAGGCTTTCTTAATCTTTACAAGCCTTCTAATATCAACTGATACCTCAAATGGTTATGCAAAGGGAAAGATCGCAAAATCAGTAACCATTATTAGTACCCAATCTTGTGATAAAGCAAAAAATAAGATTACGGATCTATTGGCTGACAAAGCCACCGTTATCTACCGTTTAGCCATTGATACCAATGCTGGTTCTAACCTTATTCCCTCAGCCATTACTAAAGAAAATGTTTTGTGTATCCTGGGTTCAGGAATAACCATCAACGCAGAAGCTTTGACTCACGAAATTCAAAAAAATGAAGCAAATGGTATAAAAATATCCCCTCAAAACCTTAAGATTGCAGCTGATGCTCCCCTGAGTCTACCAATTCAGCACGCTCTGGAAAATATTGGAGCCGATCAAATGGGCACCATAAAAATTTTTGCCAAAGATCTGGTCGGTCTTGACCAGGAAGAAAATAGTGCTGTTTTTAAGGAAAAAGTAGAAAAAATCATGATCCTCCATAATGCTTTGCGACGAAGTTATGGTAAACCTGAACTTAAAACCAGTGTGGTTATTTCATTCTTTAAAGAGTACGCTCCTAAAATTGTCCCCTATATAAGCGATGTGACTGTTGAGCTTATTAAATTCCATACAACTGACCAGCCAATCTTGATTGATGGTAATAAAGATGCCAACTTAGGTTTTAAATTTAAAGACAACCTTATCATGGATGTGGTGGATCTTTACAAAGCTGCCCAAAGGGAAGACGGATGTCTGGATCTTTTCACCTTAAAACGGCTCATCAAAATAAACGGAATATCGGCTTTGGCCCTCGCCAATGGCGAGATGTTAGATGGATTTGGAACTGTAAAAGTCTGTATGGGGTATGAAGTGAATGGCGAGCCTCTCGAAGGCCTACCGCTCGAGCCAGCCCTTCAGGCTCAAGTCAAACCAATCTACAAAGAGTTCAAAGGTTGGAAAAATACGAAAGGGGTCAAAATCTATCAGGATCTGGATCATAACTATCGGATTTTCATTAAGTTTCTAGAAAAGGAAACAGAACTTCCCGTAGCAATCATTTCGACCGGCCCATCCGCGCGAGATACTGTCATGCGTCAAAACCCCTTCACCATGAAGTTGGGCGAATGAAGAGGGCAGAGACAATAAAAACCCACTCCGGCCAGAAGATGGTGTCTTGTGTTCTCATTTTTGATAAAGACGGTTATGTTCTGGGCACGGCTCGCAAGAACGATCCAACAGCATTTGGCATGCCCGGTGGGAAATTAGAGATTGGCGATAATTTTTATCAAGCGGCCATTCGCGAAACTCTGGAAGAGACAGGCGTAGATCTAACGCTCTATAAACTTACGCCTATTTTTCGGGCAGCAGACAGCCCTTTTGATGTTATCACCTTTTATGTGGATGATGGAATCCTTTTAGAACGCCCCCTCTTAAAGCCTGGCCATGGCGAAGGTGTTTGTCGTTGGATTACATTTAAAGAACTGGCGAGCGGATTCTTCCCTGTCTATAACATGGCGTTACTCAAAAATCTGCCAGCGCATTTGAAAAAGTTCTATCAAAAAGAGAACTGGTACGAGAGTTTAGAAAATCAAGATGTAATGGCTATGAGTAACGAAGAAGTTCGGCAGGTTATTTTAAATACAGTTGACTGTTTTTTGTAATATATTGATTTTCTTCAAAAAAGGACATTTATTTCTCTGAAAAAGGAAAATGATAATCGCCGTACCAAAGCCATCTATATGCTTTTATATGAGGTAACAGTTAAATTAACGGAATGCTTTGATGGTGATCCACAGGTACTCAAAAACTTAAACACTACACCTAAGGCTCAAATAGTTAGTGAGGGGCATTATTCTTATAAAAATAATGCCGGCCATAATGTGGCGCCTTCTACCTCCATTCCTGCCACCAACTAATCAAAAATATTATCATTTATTGAACAGTTTATAAGGGGACGCTTTCTCATAAGAAAGCGTCCTCATTTACAAGTCATCAGACTTTATTTTACCCTCTTCCTTAAATCGTAATCTCCACACCCTCTCGCTCGACAAGGCAAACAATATCCCACCTACTTCAGCCTAGCAATTGGCATTGAGGTTATTTCAGCATATGCTCCTTTGCCTTAATGAAGCAGGATATAATATAGTCAGTTAAATTGAGACAGGCAAAGCCTGGAATGTTTACAAAATAAGACTAATCCCCTTAAAAGTGTCCCTTATATGCCTCCCATCCTTCTCAAATTAACCTCATCTATCAAAATTCAACACTGAGAAAACTATGAAAGGGTTAAAAAGCTAGCAAAACCTTGCCCCACCTTAAAGCTCGTCGCTCAATCCATTAAAAAAGATATTGATTTTTACGTGAAAATTATTTTAACTACAAAACAATAATAATTAATTAAATAATCATTATTAAAAAATTAATTATTGAAAGAAAATTACAAATGCTGAATAAAAAAACCAAGATAAATATAGCAATTATTTGTGCAGCCTCAGCCAGTCAACTCCAATTTTCATCTGCCACAGATGTTGCTGAAGTAATTCAACACGAAAGTTGGTTCAGGGGAACTTATAACGCTGTCGTTAATCATATAACGGCTCATCGAGAATCCTATGCCGTAGCAGCTGTAGCAGCCACAGCCACTGCCGTCGCCTATTTAACCTTTAGTAATACAGATTCAAATAATGCTGACAATGGTATCAGTGAAGCTCTTTTTTGCCCCCCAGAGCTTAGAAACTCATGGAATCAGTATACAGCCGGCGGTTTGCTTCAGCAAATAGACATTCATGGTAATGCCTATACCTTAAGTGGGGGTTCGCTAATGGGTGCGGAAAATTCACCCTTGTCAACCTTAGTAGATTATTTGTCAAACCTAAAGGCGGCAGATCAATTGCTAGCGGGACCCTCCTATGCTTTTGAGTTAATTGAACAGATAAGCAGTAACTTTTGCAAATATGCATTTGTGAGCTTTGACGAACAATCCTGCACTCCACAAGGAAACGTTACTATTCACCAAGGAAATATGTGGAAATAGATGGCTTCCTCTGCCTCTGGCTATCCAATTTTCTGAGACCAGAAAGTAGGTCGGTTATTGAACGAAGTGATTGCAAGGGAATTGGATTAAATCTCCAAAAATCTTGCAATTATTTTTATTGGGTTTTAGAAATATACCCTCATCAACCCATAGAAAACCTGCCAGAGGATTTATTTTAATAATCCTTTGGAAAACACATTCTCTCTAGATCATAAATTGAAGGAAAAATCTAAGATACGCTCTTTTACGGCTAGCAATATATTGGGGAACAGCAGCAATTGTAACATCGACCAGTGGCAATGGAAGTTATACAGCAATTAGCTCTCAATCTTTCTATGATGCCCCTTTCCCATTTTGTTGTCCTGTGTTAAAATTAAGCAAATTTTTTTGTTTATTGAGAATATCGATGTCGCAGCAACTACAGCAATGGCAAACGGAAGTTCAGGCCTGTCAGTCAATTCGTGATTTAGAAGAATTAAGAGTACGTTTACTTGGAAAAGCTGGCGAAATTACCTCCCTTCTTAAAACATTGGGAAGCCTCGCGCCCGAAGAACGTAAGGAAAAAGGGGCTGAGATCAACCACTTAAAGCTTGTCATCACCGATAGCATTGAACATCGTAAAGGCCAGTTAGAAGAATTAGAGCTTGCCGATCGTCTTCTTAAAGAAAAAGTGGATGTCACGCTGTCAATTCGGCCTGAACCAAGCGGCAGCATCCATCCCATTTCTCAAGTCATGAATGAGATTACGGCATACTTCTCTAATTTTGGTTTTGATATTGCAAGCGGTCCCGAAGTCGAGGATGAAGATCATAACTTTTCAGCCCTTAATATGCCGGACCATCACCCTGCCCGCCAATCGCATGATACTTTCTATATGATGCCCGATGAATCGGGAATCCGAAAACTCTTGCGCACTCATACTTCAACAGTACAAATTCGCACCATGCGTCGGCAACAACCCCCTCTTAGGATCTTAGCACCTGGGCGAGTGTATCGGAATGATTATGATGCCACTCACCACCCCCATGTTTCATCAAATCGAAGGCCTGGTCATCGATAAAGGCATTAATTTTGGCCATTTAAAAGGAACCGTCATCAATTTTTGCAAGCATTTCTTTGAAATTGAAGATCTAAAATTCCGTTTTCGTCCCAGCTTTTTTCCATTTACAGAGCCCTCGGCTGAAATGGATGTAGGGTGTGATCGCAGCGGTGGTGGTATTAAATTTGGTCAGGGTAATGACTGGCTTGAAATTTTTGGCTGTGGTATGGTCCACCCCAATGTTCTTAAAAATTGTGGCATTGATCCAGAAGAATACCAAGGTTTTGCCTTTGGATTTGGTGTAGACCGCTTTGCCATGTTGAAATATGGTATCCCGGATTTACGCTCTATGTTTGAATCTGATGGTCGCTGGCTAAGCCATTATGGCTTTTCACCTTTCGGAGGAAAATAATCCATGAAATTTACATTATCTTGGTTAAAAGACCATCTTGACACAACCGCAACCCTTCAAGAAATCTGCGACAAACTCGTTAACCTTGGGCTGGAAGTGGAAGGTGTAGAAAATCCGGCAGAAAAGCTAAAAGGTTTTGTTGTTGCCCATGTTGTTGAACGCGATAAACATCCCAATGCGGATCGCCTCAGTCTCTGTAAAATTGATGATGGTTCTGGCAAATTATTGCAAGTTGTTTGCGGCGCCCCGAATGTTCGTCAAGGCTTAAAAATCGCCTTTGCCCGGGAAGGAACTGTGATCCCAATTACTGGCCAAGCTCTGAAAAAAGGGGTGATCCGCGATATTGAAAGCCATGGCATGATCTGTTCAGCGCGTGAATTGATGCTGGGTGAAGATCAGGATGGCATTATGGAGCTGGAAGAAAATCTAACACCTGGGATGGAGCTAGCAGAAGCTTTGGGCCTTAACGATTCGGTCGTTGAGCTCGCCATTACCCCTAACCGTTCTGATTGTTTTGGAGTCCGTGGAATTGCACGCGACCTAGCAGCGAGCGGTCTTGGCACCTTAAAGCCTCTCACCTATAAACCCTTTGTTGGTAAGTTTGACTCTCCCGTTAAAGTGACGATTGATGATTCTCAAATGTGCCAGGAATTCCATGGCGTTTATATTCGCAACGTTAAAAATGGAATGGCGCCAGAGGCAATACGTCGCCGTCTTGAAGCGGTGGGGCAACGATCCATCAATGCGTTAGTGGACGTCACAAATTATATCACCCTTGATTTAGGCCGGCCTTTGCACGTTTTTGACGCCAAAAAACTGCAGGATGATTTAGTTATTACGTCGGCCCAAGATGGTGAAATTTTTAAAGCTTTGAATGCCACAGACTATACCCTATCAAAAGACACAACAATTATAAGGTCGGGCAATGAAATTGTTTCATTGGGCGCCATTATGGGAGGTCGCGACAGTGGTGCCACCGAAGAAACCGTTGATGTGTTTCTAGAATGTGCTCTTTGGGATCCCATCAAAGTTGCAACAACAGGACGCGAATTGCAAATCTTGAGCGATGCTCGCACGCGTTTTGAACGGGGCGTGGATCCCCATAGCATTGAGGCTGGAATACAGGCTGGCGTTCAATTAATTTTGAACTGGTGTGGCGGAGAACCAAGCCATACAACCATAGCCAATCACACGCAGGGTAAACCAAAAAAACAACCAGTACCCCCCCTTACGTTGACGCAGAATAAACTGTGGTCCTTGAGTGGCTTTGAAGTCACGCTTAAAGAAGCTGAAGAGATTTTGTCTCGTCTTGGATTTACTGTTAAGGCCGATAAAACTGAATTGATGGTTGTCCCCCCCTCCTTCAGGCCCGATATTGAAGGGGCAGCAGATTTGGTTGAGGAAATATTGCGTCTCATTGGCTATGACAATATTCCAGCGATTCCACTTCCACAAATTCCGATTAAGCCAAGGGCACCGCGCAAGACTGAAGTTATTCGCCAAGCATTGGCCAGCCGGGGTCTAAATGAAACACAAACATGGGCCTTTATTTCTGAGGATAAAGCCCAATTTTTTGGAGGCCAGGCATCTCACTTAACGATTGAAAACCCCATTAGTGTTGAAATGAAAATAATGCGACCAAGCATCTTGCCTAACCTATTGGATGCAGCGCTGCGTAATCATAACCGGGATCTGCAGAACTCAAGACTCTTTGAAATTGCGGCCCAATTTTCAGCTCAAGGCCAACAATTGATGGCCACCGGTCTGCGCTCTCATCATACGCATGAACGTCACTGGCAATCGCAACCCCGTGTCGTTGACGCCTTTGATGCAAAGGCTGATGCTTTAGCTGTTCTATCTGCAACCGGTTTATCCGGCACATCCTACCAGATTGAACAAGGGGCTGTATCTTATTATCACCCCGGCCGCAGTGGCACCATTCGTCAGGGTAATCGCATCCTTGGATATTTTGGGGAGATTCATCCTCGGGTATTGAAACAGTTTGATATTGATTTCCCGGCCGTGGGTTTTGAAGTCTTTGTGGATCTCTTGCCGGACATCAAACTGAAAAAGTCGATTGCTGCCTTTTCGAATTTACAATCTGTAACGCGCGATTTTGCTTTTGTGGTGGATCAAGATTTACCCGCTGACAAAATTGTTTCAACAATTTTAAAAACGGACAAACAGCTGATTACGAATGTGAGTGTATTTGATGTTTATACCGGTGAAAAAATGGAACAAGGCAAAAAATCTGTTGCTGTTCAAGTTCGCTTGGAACCAACCAAGGCAACACTGACCGATACAGAAATCCATGATCTTTCCCATAAGATTATCGATCAAGTAGCAAAAACAACCGGTGGAAAAATCCGAGAGTAAAATCAACTTCTAATTAAATTCAACGATAAAATTGACGATAAAAAAGTGGAGAGAGTTCTCTCCACTTTTCTTATAACTGCTTTCAAGATTTGTTTATCGGTCTGAAATATATTCAGGATTCTTTAAAGCACGATCAAGATTGGAAAATGCTTGATTTGTAATTTTATCTAAAGCTTCCTTTAAAAGACGGTTATCATTGTCAGCCCATTTTTTCGCATTCGCTTCTAAGTCTTTATCTCTAAGGGGCAACGCCTCTGCAGCCTTAACATTAACTTTAAAGACCGGCTTTTGAAGGGGATCTCCAGCATTGACTAAGGCTCTAAGTTTTTGACTAGTCGGATAAACCGTTAGATAAATGATGCCTGTTAATACACTAAGATCAGGGTTAAATTTATAAACCATTCTCCCTGTCAAAACAGTATCACTCTTAGATTTTTGAGTGAAATTTATCTGGGTCGGTTCATCCAGAGCCTTGACCGATTGCACCTGCCCTGCATGCAACCACTCGGCTTGCTTCAAACTTTGGGAAAAATGAGCTTTAACCTTTTCCTGAGCATTATAAGTTACAAAACCTTTTTGAATGTCAACCATTGCATCATTGGCACAACCTTCCCGGTGTGATTCTATAGCCGCATCGACGAGAGCAAAAAGTAACCCGCCTCCCATATAAGTTGACACATGTGACCGTTCCACATCCGCAATCAGAGTCGTTTGGCAGTCTTCAGCATACGCGTCGGTGCTGCCAATTTCTTTACGGACAGTTGCATGCAATGGCACAAACTCCTGATGAGTGGCACAGCCTGATAAGGCGAGCACACCCGCCATCGCAATGAACCATGTCGTTTTTTGTTTCATTTATATCTCCTTTGTTTGTTTATACTTATTTAGTGATGTAGCACTGGGTTGAAAATTCTTTAATCGATTGACGATTACTCTCTTTCAAAGCAACAACAATCGGATAAAGACTTGAAGAGCCTGCCGAAGCGGGCGAGACAGTAATTTGGAATTTGACTGTTTTAGCTTGTAAGAGATGAGCAATGTTCTCTTTCGTGAGGAGGAAAGTTATCCGCCGTCTTGTTACTTCCTTAACAAAGCCGAGCCTTATACTCGCCGTCGGAGCGTAATTAACATTGGCATACTGAACATCCTCAACGGCGTCTTTTGTCGAATTTATAATTTCAAGAGGATAAATTTTTTCATCCACAACCATCGTTAAAGATTCATTTGCATTAACTGTGTAATCCCTGACGCCTTTATGAGCGAGATTCAAGGTAGCTTTAATAGGTTTGGAAGCTGACTGATGTTTAAGCACAAGCTCACTATCATCAACGCCGGTGAGCTCCATGCCACGAATCGTTGCAATACAGTGTTCCTCTCCCATCATAGGATCTTTTTCCGTGGTCAGCGTTGAGCGAGGGCCACATCCCGCTAGGCAGGCGGTAAAAAGAAGTATTAACCCGCAATTTTTATGCATAATTTTTTCCTTAAACTTTAATATTACAAGAACTTGTTTTATTAAGAAGACTGCCTTCTGTCTAAAACGATGAGATCATTTAAATAATCGATCCCTTTGCTATGGGCCATATAGTAACGCTGTTGGCCTTCTAAGATCTGAACAGGTTCTATATATCGCTCAAAGTGATCAAACTCTTGACGGTAGATAAAGGGAAAACAGATCGTCTGACGCTGTTGCTTTAGATCCTCGATAAGGTTCATGGATAAGCTATAATTGGACCGCACGAAATGCTCCACTGTCTGACACTGATCCGCAAAGCTTTGCTCATCAAAAACAAACAACACACTGGCTTTCCCTTGGGCATCCAGGAATAAGAAACTGCCGGTGACATCCAGAAGGTAGTATTCTGTAAAGTTGCCGTTCTTAATAAAGGTGTGGAAGTATTCCATAAAGCCTGGATCCAATAAGACATTCAGATTGCCATTATCTTTCTGCCAGTCTTCTAAAATAGGATTAATGATGGCATTGACCGTGGATTGGAAATAATCTTTTTGGCTTTGCTGAATAAACTCTTTTAAAAGGGTGGATGCATCCGGATCTTGAGTGCAAACATAAAAATTGATGAGGCCTTGATTAAAGGCCGTCACAATCGTTTTTTCATCTCTATCTTCGGTGACTAGAATCTTTTTAGCTGGAAAATCTTCCATTGCCTCGAAAAAGCTTAACTCCGCTGGGTCTGGTAATTTATTGCGATAAATGATACAAGAAACCGTTTCATAGCGGCGGGGGTTATAAATTTCTTCATACAGGTAATTAATACTGCTCACGTCAAAAAGGTCCTGCTCTTGGTGAACAACACGGTCAAAGAGAATAGCTGACCTGTCTGCTTTCTTTAAATAAGCAAGGGCGGTTTGAGGGGTGGCACAATGCTTATAAGAAGCGACAGATTGATCCCTTAAAAATTGGTTTTGCTGATAGGTTTTTCCTATACAAAGAATTGTGGTGGGGAAGAAACAATAAGGTAAAGGGGTCATAATGTGGGGCCTCTAGTCTTTCTGGACAACTTTCACATCGGAAACAGTTCCATAAAGTTCACAAAGTTTAATGTGAACTTTTTGTCCTTTTAAATTCTCATATGCCAGCCAGTTTCCCTCTTCAGTCAGACAGATGGAGATCCCTTCTAACCCTTCGAAAAAAAAGTTAGGCGTAACAGACAGCACCTTACACAGTTGATACAGGCGGTAAGGTGGTAACTTATCCATCCCCCGTTCATATTTAGAAAGTTGTTGCGGGGTTATCTTAAGCAACTTGGCTAAATCATGCTGTTTAAGGTTTAAAGACACTCGTCTTTTTCTTATTTGTTGGCCAATATAGGCTTCTATCGATGTCAATTTTGGCTTCATTCTAAATGACTACCTTGTAGTAAAATTTTCTTATACGCATGGTTTATGAGCCCAAAAAAGAGACTCTTCTTGGGGGTAGAATCTTTCTTCGGGTGATTTTAGATGGCTGTTCTGCGGTGAGGTCTTTTTGGAAAAGAAATCACATTGCTGGCTTGATCTTGAAGCCCTTGTTTTTTCTGAAGTGAAAGGAAACTTAAGACCGGAGCATTTGTTCGATCGGCACTTTGTAAATATTTTCTCACCACTAAATCTGACTTTTGATGACCCCACAATTTTTGGTGCAGTTGAATTGTCATGCTTTCCATAGTTTCAAAGAACGCCTCGTCTATCACCAGGCTTAACAGTTGGCGTTTTCCATGAATGGTGGTATGGGAAGAGATGGACTGGAATAGACTTTTTAAAGAAGTCAGATGATCGGCGTCATCCGAAGAAAGCATAAAATTAACCTCTTGCTTGTTAAAGCGTTGAGCACAAAAGGCAATTAAATCTAACCCTTGAAGCACCATTTCAATCAACGCCGCATCATACAAGGGTTGAGAGAGATCACCTAAATAGGACTCTTCTTCAAGCGTAAAACTGCTGATGCGTAAAGAATCAGGAGAAGGTTGGATTGTTATAGCTAAAGAGAACGCGGTCTGTAGCTGATGCAATGTTAATGTCAACCCTGCCGGCGTTACTGAACAGTCAAGCTCATAAGAAAAAGCCAACTCTTCCGTCTTCCACGATGTAACGTAATTTTTTACGATGCTTAACATATTTATCCTCTCTACTCTAGTCATCATATTTCTTTAAAAGTCATTAGTGTCTTGCTGTAATTAATGAATTTTTTCTAGCAGGGCTAATACTAAGGTGGGATTTTGGATATAAAATTTTTCTATCAGGAGATAAAGAAAAGTCAGGTTTTCAGCCAATAATATAGCAGGAAAAGTAATGAAACGGTAAAAGCATAAAAAAATTAAGTTAATAAAATTTTGAATAAAAAATTTAGCTTTAAAAAAATTATTATAGCTAATAATGAATATAATATTTCTCTATACCTTCTATAATAGAAAAATAGCTCTTTTAATAATGAGAGATAATTATAAAAAATTGATACTACAAAAGTTATAAATTTTCATGATGGAAAGGGGAAATGAAGAGAAAAAATTCTTTAAAATTGTAAGGGGGGAGTATTGACTTTTAATCCTCAAAACGATACTAAATAAGCGTCTAATTGAAAAATACCATAATATCAATCAATAGTTGATTATAAAAAATAAGGAGAAAAATTATGCATAAATTAATATTGGAAAACCGTAAAGCTGTTCCTCATTTAAGCATCACAGTTTCCAAGAATTTTTAACTGGAGTATTTATCCTTCCATACTTACTGCTTTACTTTTTTTAGCCAAATAATTAAATAATAAGCTGATTTTTTTTGAGAATCTTCTGTTTTCTAAAAAGGAGTAGTATAGAGGGATAAATTCACCCTGTATGTCAGGTAAAACTTCTACTAATTTAGATTCTGTAATAATAGGGTAATCTGGGAGTTCAACAATCCCATATCCTTTTAAAGCTGCATTAAACATTCCGTGTAAAGAATTTATTTCAAAATAAGGATGGCGGGGACCGCTTCCTTTTTTTATGCCTAAATTAAGCACCCAATTTGTACTTCCATGGGAGGTATAATAGTTATCTTTGTAGGTAATAAGATGATGATCATCTAAATCTTCGGGGGTGTGTGGAGTACCATATTTTTTTAAGTAAGAAGGGCTGGCAAATAATCTTATCCGGGCATTAAAAAGTGGTTTTTGTATTAAATGAGGCTGGTGAGGTATGAAGGTGCATATCGCCACATCTCCTTCATTAATATTAATATTATCAGTCGTCAAAAAAATTTTTGTTCTTATATCAGGATATTTATTTAAAAAATCATCTAAACTTGGGACAAGCCATTCTGAACCCACAAAAGGAGTGGTAATGATTTTTATTTCCCCTTCCGCCTCACCTTCTTTTTCATAAAAAACTCTCTCAAAATTATCTGCTTGCTGAAGCATTTTTTCAGCAAAAGCATATAATCTTTCTCCTTGGGCTGTTAACCGCATTCCTGCCGGAAATCGTTTAAAAAGTTGTGTTTTAAGGTTGTATTCTAAGTCACTAATTAAAACGCTGAGCGAAGGTTGGCTCACATTAAGTTTTGCGGCAGCTTTTGTCATGCTGCCTTCTCGAGCAACCATGTAAAATGGTCTTAATTTAGACAGATCGATGGGTCTCATGGTTAAGGTCCGATTTATTTCATCAATAGATATATCAATTCTTATATTAAAATGAATTTTTAAAATAAAGGTTAATTTTATGTATGAGGGTGATTAAATCTTTTTTCACAATGTGCTTCCTTTCCCGGCCGAAGAGCCGGGATCTCGAGATGGCAAGCGACGGCCCTTATGAGCTCGAGACCCCGGGTCAGGCCCGGGGATAGGACCTTTTTTATTTATTCTCTCTCTTTTCCCGGCCGAAGAGCCGGGATCTCGAGATGGCATGCGATGGCGCCCTTGTGAGCTCGAGACCCCGGGTCAAGCCCGGGGAATAAGTTCTTTTGTATGGCTACTATTTTACCATTTTCTCCCTTTTCCCGGCCGAAGAGCCGGGATCTCGAGATGGCAAGCGACGGCGCGCGCCCTTGTGAGCTCGAGACCCCGGGTCAAGCCCGGGGAATAAGTTCTTTTGTATGGCTACTATTTTACCATTTTCTCCCTTTTCCCGGCCGAAGAGCCGGGATCTCGAGATAACAAGCGATGGCCCTTGTGAGCTCGAGACCCCGGGTCAGGCCCGGGGAATAAGTTCTTTTGTATGACTACTATTTTACCATTTTCTCCCTTTTCCCGGCCGAAGAGCCGGGATCTCGAGGTGCCAAACGATAGCCCTTATGAGCTCGAGACCCCGGGTCAAGCCCGGGGAATAAGTTCTTTTGTATGACTACTATTTTACCATTTTCTCCCTTTTCCCGGCCGAAGAGCCGGGATCTCGAGATGGCATGCGATGGCCCTTGTGAGCTCGAGACCCCGGGCCTGTCCTCAACTTGATTGGGGATCAAGTCCGGGGATGAGGTCTCTTTAAGGAAGTTGGAGCTCAAGCGTTCCATGAAGAAAATATTAAAATTATAAGAGGTGCTTGCTCCTCCTCAAAAATAAATGAAAAAATTTAATTATATCAATTACATAATTTTTCTAGAAAAATATAGGGTAAAATTCTTCCTACTGCCAGTGTATTTGGGGCATTGACTTAAAGAGATAGAAAAAGGTAATTAAATAAACGGATAGTTAAAAAAAACCATAATATCAATCAATAGTTGATAAAAAATAAGGAGAAAAATTATGCGTAAAATAAATTTTGAGAACGCTAAAGCATCCATTCATTTTTGCGTTCTTATTGTAAGTATCTAATTAAAGAAGATGGGGAAGATTTAATTCTAAGGTGAATAAGTTAAAGAGAGTATTTCCTATTTTTAAAGTTTAATACCGCTTTTAAGAAAATATTCATACACCTTATTAAGTTTTTTAGAATTTTTTCTATTTGCAAGAAAAATATAATACAACATAATGTCTTCCCCATAAATATTTGGTAGTACTATTTCTAATCCAGAATTTAACACCACTTGATAATTGGGAAGTTCGACAATACCGTACCCTTGTAAAGCGGCATTCATCATTCCGTTTAAAGAATCTATTTCTAATTTAGATTTTCTGAGAGGCTCATTAGCCTTAAGACCTGTGTGAAGGAGAAGGTTTATACTCCTATCGGTTGAGTAATAATTACCACGATAGGTAATTAATCGATGATTATCCAGATCCTCTGGCGTTTGAGGGATACCATATCTTTTAAGGTAATCTTTACTTGCGAATAAATGTGTGCGAGCGGAAAATAATGGTTTTTGTATAAGGTGGGGTTGATGGGGAATATAGGTTGCTAAGGTTATATCTGCTTCTGCAGGATTAATGTTTTCAGGCTCTAAATGAATTTTTATGTCGACCGCCGGATAATTTTTTATAAACTTATTAAGGCTAGGGATTAACCATTCAGCTCCTACAAAGGGATAAGTAATAATTTTAAGTTCGCCTCTAATATTGTCTTCTTTTTCATAAAAAGATTCCTCAAAAGCTTCATGCTCTTCCACAACTTTCCTAGCATAGAGGTACAATCTTTCCCCTTGAGGTGTGAGACGGACTCCCCTTGGAAGTCGCTCAAAAAGCTGCACTTTTAAGTTATATTCTAAATCACTAATGAGTTCACTAAGCGATGGTTGGGTAACATTAAGTTTCCGAGCGGCCTTGGTTATATTTCCTTCTCGAGCAGCCATGTAAAATGGTCTTAATTTAGACAGATCTATGGGTCTCATGGTTAAGGTCCGCTTTATTTCATAAATATATATATCAATTCTTATATTAAAATGAATTTTTAAAATAAAGGTTAATTTTATGTATGAGGGTGATTAAATCTTTTTTCACAATGTGCTTCCTTTCCCGGCCGAAGAGCCGGGATCTCGGGATGGCAGACAATTGCCCTTGTAAGCTCGAGACCCCGGGCCTGTCCTCAACTTGATTGGGGATCAAGCCCGGGGATAGAACCTTTCTTTATTTATTCTCTCTTTTTCCCGGCCGAAGAGCCGGGATCTCGAGATGGCAAATGATGGCCCTTATGATTCCGAGACCCCGGATCAAGCCCGGGGATAGGACCTTTTTTATTTATTCTCTCTTTTTCCCGGCCGAAGAGCCGGGATCTCGAGATGCCAAACGATGTCCCTTGTGAGATCGAGACCCCGGGCCTGTCCTCAACTTGATTGGGGATCAAGTCCGGGGATAGGACCTTTTTTTATTTATTCTCGCTCTTTTCCCGGCCAAAGAGCCGGGATCTCGAGATGGCAGACAATTGCCATTGTGAGCTCGAGACCCCGGATCAAGTCCGGGGAAAATAGGAAGTGAGAAGAACAACAAAAGAAAAATTATCTATAAAAAAATTATTTCTAAAAAATTTGCTTTTTGTTAGACATACAAAATTAGGTGTAACAGAGGGAATTTGATATGAAGCAATATTATCTCTATATTTTAGCTTCAAGACGCCAGGGTGTTCTTTATATTGGCTCAACAACTGATTTGATTCGCAGAGTATTCGAGCATAAATCAAATGCTGTAGACGGCTTCACTAAACGATATGGTGTACATCAGTTAGTATATTATGAAATTGGGCATACTCTTGAATCCGTTCGCTATAGAGAACTGCAAATGAAAAAATGGATGCGGCAATGGAAAATAGACTTAATAGAAAAAGATAATAAAGAGTGGCGCGACCTTTATTATGAATTAATCTAGCGGTAAATCTTTCCTTCCCGGCCCTCCCTTCCTCCTATTCCCGGCCGAAGAGCCGGGATCTCGAGATAGCAGACAATTGCCCTTGTAAGCTCGAGACCCCGGATCAAGTCCGGGGATAGGACCTTTTTTATTTATTCTCTCCCTTTTCCCGGCCGAAGAGCCGGGATCTCGAGATGGCGAGCGACGGCCCTTGTGAGCTCGAGACCCCGGATCAAGTCCGGGGAAAATAGGAAGTGAGAAGAACAACAAAAGAAAAATTATCTATAAAAAAATTATTTCTAAAAAATTTGCTTTTTGTTAGACATACAAAATTAGGTGTAACAGAGGGAATTTGATATGAAGCAATATTATCTCTATATTTTAGCTTCAAGACGCCAGGGTGTTCTTTATATTGGCTCAACAACTGATTTGATTCGCAGAGTATTCGAGCATAAATCAAATGCTGTAGACGGCTTCACTAAACGATATGGTGTACATCAGTTAGTATATTATGAAATTGGGCATACTCTTGAATCCGTTCGCTATAGAGAACTGCAAATGAAAAAATGGATGCGGCAATGGAAAATAGACTTAATAGAAAAAGATAATAAAGAGTGGCGCGACCTTTATTATGAATTAATCTAGCGGTAAATCTTTCCTTCCCGGCCCTCCCTTCCTCCTATTCCCGGCCGAAGAGCCGGGATCTCGAGATAGCAGACAATTGCCCTTGTAAGCTCGAGACCCCGGATCAAGTCCGGGGAATAAATATTCTTTATTCTCTCTCTTTTCCCGGCCGATCTTTCTCCTTTCTCTACCATAAACCCCCTTTTATAAAAGGACGAAGAAGAGTAAGGTAAAGGCATAAAAATAATCAGCCCTTTCTTCCTGGAAAGCTCACTAATAAAACGGACATTATAATGCATATAAATCCTTACTTATTTTTCTTACTCAAAGATGGAGAATTTATTGTTTGGGACTATCTTCACCATAGTCAATTTGCCCTAGAGCCAGAGTATATGGAACGCTTAAAACTCTGGTCGTTAAACAAAATAGACTCCCCGTCCCCTATAGATCAGGAGTTAGAAGAGGCTCAGCTAATTTCAAAAGAACCTATTCATGAAGGTGAATGGGGATGGGATTACCTTTCTAAAATCTTCCATATCGGGACCAAAGATATTGCAGAACATTTAATGGGCCTAACAAAAGAAGAATGGACAGAGAATTATCTGACCTATTGCCAATCTATTGCCTCTCACCCCCCTGCTTTTCATATCCAAAAAGAAGGGAATCCGATTTCTTTGCCTCAACCTGACCTTTCATTATTAGATCAAAACGGTTTTCTAGAGGTGGTAAAAAGGCGCAAAACCAACCGTTCCTTTAAAGGAGAGCCCATTTCTCTTGAATATTTAAGCACCCTGTTGTTTGTCAGCTTAGGTCCCATTCATGAAAAATGGTCTGACTTAGAAGATAATGGATTACAGATCCTTGGGCGGCGCAAATCTTTTCCTTCTGCCGGGGGATTACATCCAGAAGAAGCCTATATTGTTGCCTTGAGAGTCGACGGCTTAACGCCTGGTATTTATCACTATGATTCAGTTGATCATCATCTAACCTTAATCGAGGAAAAATCTGTCGAAGCTGAGTTAGTCCAGCTTTTGTATGGTCAATATTTTGCAGAAGGATTGGCTGTAGGAATATTTCTAACAGCCCGGTTTGAAAAAGGCTGGTGGAAATATCCTCATTCGCGTGGATACCGTATGACCTTAATCGATAGTGGCCATGCGTCTCAATCGGTCTTACTAACCGCAACAGCACTCGGCCTTGATACTTGGTTAACCGGAGCTTTTAGCGATTCCAACGTCGAAAAGTTTTTATCTCTTACGTCTACAACTGAGCAACCTTTATTCTTTATTGGGGTTGGCTATGGTAACAATATGACTGTGGATCAGTATATGTTGTCACAGTTAGACTCCCTCCCGTCAGGACAGTCTAAAGAATAGGCTTGCGAGGGGTGGAGTGGGTTTAGCAAGCCCCCCTCCCTCCCTCTTATAACAGTAAGGTGGGATTACGCCGCAGAGAGTAATCAAGCATACTTCCCTTTTCAAAAGGCCTTATCTTTTGATACTTTTAGTAAAATGGATAAATTTTGCTTAATAATCTCCTTCGCATTTTATTTAAAACAATCTGAGGTGACGGAGCAGCGATATCCATTGCAAAGGATGTTACCACCACCATCTTGATATAAGAAACAAGGCAGGAGAGAAGAAATAATTTTACGAAAACCAAACATACTTTTACCCCATAACAAAGCCCCCGAAATTACATGAATAACGAGGGCTTTGATCGAAAGAACAACAATCTGAAAAAGGTTTTAATACTTTATTAAGACTTTTTCAAGCCTCTAAAATGCTGTTTTTTTGATTTTTTCACCATTTCTGAAAAATAATTCAATGAACTTTACAATTAATTATTTTTAACCATTTTTTTAATGACACCTATTCTATTAAATTTTATAAGGATTTAATAAATATTTTTAAATTTTCCTGGCCAAAAGATGTTAAAAAAAGTTCGTGTCCTATTCTCTGATTGCGTTTCAGGACCTGTTCATTTAAAAATGAAATAACTCAATTTGTTTACTGTAAGATTAATGAAAAACATTCGTAACTTTGCTATCATCGCTCACATTGATCATGGAAAATCCACCATGGCTGATCGTTTAATTGAATTCTGCGGCGCCATTGAAGCACGGGAAATGAAAGATCAATTATTAGATTCCATGGATATTGAACGGGAACGAGGCATTACAATTAAGGCCCAAACAGTCCGCCTAAATTATAAAGCGCAGGATGGGAATACGTATCAATTAAACTTGATGGATACACCTGGTCACGTCGACTTTGCTTATGAAGTCAGCCGATCTCTTGCCGCCTGTGAAGGATCTCTTTTAATTGTCGATGCCAGCCAAGGAGTAGAGGCCCAAACACTGGCGAATGTTTATCAAGCCATTGATAACAATCATGAAATTATCCCCGTTCTCAATAAAATTGATTTACCGGCAGCTGACCCTGATCGTGTCAAACAACAAATTGAAGATGTTATTGGACTTGATGCATCCGATGCTGTTCTTGCCTCTGCCAAGTCACGCCTTGGCATCCAAGAGGTATTAGAAGCCATCGTCACACGCTTACCCGCCCCTACCGGCGATGAAACAGCCCCACTTCAAGCCATGCTGGTCGACAGTTGGTACGATCCTTATTTAGGCGTCATGATCTTGGTGCGTGTTAAAAACGGCGTTCTGTCTAAGGGGATGAAAATTCGCATGATGTCCAACGGCGTTAGCTACGAAGTTGAGCGTGTCGGTTACTTTACCCCAAAACAAGTTCTAATTGATAAGTTATTACCGGGCGAAGTTGGATTTATTACAGCGAGCATTAAAGCCGTTGCCGATTGTAAAGTTGGTGATACCATTACGGATGAGCGTCGCCAAGCTGCTGCGCCGTTACCCGGCTTTAAACCCTCCGTTCCTGTGGTCTTTTGCGGACTATTCCCCGTTGATGCCGCAGACTTTGAAAGGCTCCGCGACAGCTTAGCCAAACTGCAACTCAATGATGCAAGCTTCCATTATGAAGCTGAAAGTTCTGCCGCTTTGGGATATGGATTCCGATGCGGCTTCTTAGGATTGCTGCACCTTGAAATTATCCAAGAACGTTTGGAACGTGAATTTGATCTTGACCTTATTACCACAGCCCCCAGTGTCGTCTATAAAATTTATATGACAAATGGGACGCAGATTGAATTGCACAACCCCGCCGACTATCCGGATGTGGTCAAGATTGATCGAATTGAGGAACCGTGGATTAAAGCAACAATTTTGGTGCCGGATGAATATCTTGGGGCGGTGTTGACCTTATGTAATGAGCGTCGAGGCATGCAGGTTGATTTGACCTATGCCGGCAACCGAGCTATGGCTGTTTATAAACTGCCTCTCAATGAAGTTGTTTTTGATTTTTACGATCGCCTAAAATCCATTAGCCGTGGGTATGCATCCTTTGACTATGCCTTGGATTCCTATGAGGAAAGCGATATCGCAAAAGTGGCGATCATGGTTAATGGTGAAGCCGTTGATGCCCTCTCGATGTTAGTCCATCGAGGCCGAGCCGAAGCACGGGGCCGTATGATCTGTGAACGACTCAAAGATTTAATCCCACGCCAATTATTCAAAATTGCTATTCAAGCTGCCATTGGTGGTAAAGTTATCGCTAGGGAAACCGTTTCAGCAATGCGTAAGGATGTTACTGCCAAATGTTATGGCGGGGATATTTCCCGTAAACGTAAACTTTTGGATAAACAAAAGGAAGGTAAGAAGAAAATGCGTCAATATGGAAACGTTGAAATTCCACAAAGCGCCTTTATTGCAGCCTTAAAAATGAATGACAATTAGCGCCCCCTCAAATTATACCTTGAAAAACAATTAATGTTCCCCATTTCAAATTTAATTTATCATCTTAACTCTTAATAAATTTACATGCTTTAAATGGGGATATTTTATGCCTTTAAAAATAATACTTACAACTTTACTTTTATCCAGTGTTTCAACAGCTACAGAAATTAGCTCTTCTCTATCCAGTCGTCGTCCCTTGAAATCCATTTTAAAGAAGGCCCCACAACCGGTCGCTGCTGCCATGGACCCTCAATACTCAATTCCAGAGAATTATGATGCCGATATTCACAGAAGGCAAATCAGCAAATTATTGGACTTAAACATCCCTTTTCCCAGCTTGACCTTGAAACAATCATGGAGTGTTTACTATAATTCCCTGCTTGAATGGGCAAAAATATACTCCGAAGATAATAAAGAGATTTTCTCGGATTATTCCACCCCTTCCATTTCGTTTGATTCACTCGAGAATTATTATATACCGTTAGCTCGGCTTCTCCTCCAAGGATTTATGAAAGAGTCGAGCATTCAGCCACAAATGCTTGAAAATTGTCTCCATAGTATTGAATTTTATGCAAGATGTGGTTTATCCAAAAACTATTATAAAACAGAGTATTCTCTTAATCGTATGGGAACGCCTGAATCTCTTGATGATGATGATTACTTCAATGCTTTACATGAAATTTATATTAAATTAGTAGAGATACGTAAACCAGCTACTTGGTCTATCAGAGTCTCTCGAAAATTAATATTCAATTTGGAAAAAAATACGTTTCGGACTTTCACCCCTAGCGATGAAGAAATAGAAGAATTAAGACTACATCATGCCGGACGAGAGAGCCGGAAGCAGCATAATATCTTACTTCAGCATCTCTCCTACGAGCGACGTGGCGTTGGCGCTTCTATGGAGGAAATTCACGAGCATATGTATTTATTAGACTGGTTATATGAGTCGACATTCGCCCCAGTTCAATGGAGTTATATTCTTTATAGTGAAAATTTTCATTCTAAGGAGGCCGTTGAAAGAATGGCTAAATGCTTACCCATCTATGATCAAATCTTTGATAATCTTAGAATGCAAAATATTGAGATTGGTTCTGAGGATTTTAAAAAAAAATTTCCTAGAGAAATTAGACGATTTCTAGGGACACATTCCTAGTCAAAATCTCTATCGCTGTTTTAAAATAGAGGGGATGAAAATCCCCTCTATCACCCTAATTTTATTTTGAAATGTCTGAGGAGATAAAGCCCTTTTTAGTCCTTGAACTTTTTTTTCAAAAAAATTTTCCTCCTTCTTGAAACCTCCTTATTTCGTTCATATATCTTTAGAAACTTTTTAACTTACCCATCCTATATTCCATGATCAAAATTATTTTTTCTTTCTTAGCCGCAACTTGTTCATCTTTAGCCGCCAGCGATAGCATCCCTATCAATGACAGGATGCCCCCATCTATCTTAAAAAAGGTAACAGCCATAGCCCCTGTCACAAATTTAACGTCTCCTATCATTGATAGCATCTTACTGAACGGCCAAAATGAAGCATCAACGGCAGCTTTCTGCGATAGCGTTCTACAGTCAATTGATGCCAAGCAACAGCAACAGCTACTGGAAAATGGAAACCCATTTCCTACTTTAACAATGGAAATTTCGCAAGAAATTCTTTTTCACAGTCTATTACACTGGTCCCAGCAATTTCTTCAATTATCCGCCAATAACCCAGAGCTCATTAATCCACCTATTTCCCTTATTTCTTATTCAAAATTTTATCATCCTTTAGGGCTCTTACTGATCAATGGATTTCGCAAAACTCACCCTTCCCAGCCTGTGTTAATGGATAGCTGTTTACACAGCCTTAAAGTCTTCCAAAATTTATGGGATCAAAGGACTGCATTCTCTCACCCTTACATGCTCAACAAGCTTGGCATGTCTAAAGTTCATACAGCTCAAACTTATAGGCTGTTGACACAGTTGGGCTATATTATTGCAATGCTTGAAGATCAGGCTGCTCCTACCTATAAAGAACACGCACCGCGGGTTATATTTAAAAATCTTCCAGCAGAGGTCTTATTAAGTCGTAAGCTTAAACGACAGGAGACAAATAATGAGCTGCATTATATGGTGGCTGTGAACAAAGCCATCCGGTTTTTAGCGTCAAAAAATTTAAAAAGATCTCAATATCCGAATACTTCCAAAGTAGACTTATGGGAGGAAATGCATAAGCAAGAACAATTGGCAAACTTAATAGAAACAATTGCATCAGATTTACTCTCACAACCATACCAATCAGCCGCAGAATTTATTAGTACCCTTACGGACTGGCAATCTTTATTTAATTTCGCAAAAGAGACGTTAGATTTATACCCCCTATATCTACAGGATAAAGATCAGTCATTGGGACTATTCCTGATTATTGAGACGATCATTCCTATGGCACACCATTATCTTGAGCAAAGCAATGTTCCACAAACCGCTGACTCCATTCTTGAAGAAACATCTCAATTAGAAGAAATTGTAGAATGGGCTCATTTACGGCTTACCAGCAAAAGGAAATTAGCCACTTATGAAAATCTTATCGAAGAAATTGGGAATCTGTTTTATATCTTTCGTTTTTCAATAAGAACCCTCGATCCCTCAGATCTAACGGTAGATTTAATTTTAGATGATATGAGTGTAGGGGAGCAACAATTTGACTTTATTATGGAAAAGCTTAAAAAAGAAAGAAAATTAGAGGGGAAAACCGATGCAGAAATTTATGAACTTTTAGAAGAAGAAATAACGTTAATAATCAGGAAAGCTGAGGAAGATATGGCTTCTCCACCTCTCTTAGATATTGAAGAAGAAAAATCCTTCTTGACCTCTCATTCAGACATAAAAGGCGACGACGATGATACGGACGAGGAAAATGAAGAAGATTGGACTTTTACTCCTCTAAAAAGAGTAAGACCACTTTTGATGGGAGATGGTCCTTTTGAAACCTTATACAGAAAAGCTTTGGAACACCCCTTTTAAACTGTCTGCTCTTACAAATTATAGACAGGAATATTTACAGGTGACACATTAGCTCTTAAGCTAATCTCATAAAAAGAGGGAGAGTTCTATGAATAAGATACTTTATTTTACTATTGTTGCACTGCTATCACCTTGCCTAGCGATGGATATTCAAACAGAAAAATGTCCGAAGTTCATCTTAAAAAAGGTAGACAGTAAGCAAAAGGATAGGCCATCTAGCAAAAAAGTTCATTTTGCCGATAATGAAAAAGACGATACTTGGGTTGGAAAAGGATTTAATAGAATTGGTCACAATATTGAACTAACAACGATTGTCACCCAGAATACACTGTTCCATCAGGACGCCGTTTCCTATTATCCCTATAAGAGCGAATCATATTATAGAATGATGGATGCCCTTCAAAATCTTTCATTCTTTACAAAACTTATATCTTTAGATCCTGCGGTGGTTAAATTGACCGGTCTAACCACAACTCAATATGTTCTTTCAGATTGCACCCTTCAAACAACCTTGGAAGAAATGAATAAGCATGCTAAATTTTTTCTTCATGCCCATTTCTGGGCAACTAACCATCTAACTGCAAAAGGCATTGAAGACGCTGGCACCTTAGAGTATCTAGAGGAACTCAGTAAAGTGCATAAACTTTACCTTGTTACCTTAGCTCTTAAACCAGACCTTAAAGGAAAACCCACAGAATCTATTTTCTCCATAATGGCATTATGGAATGATATGTTTAACCAAGCTTTAGCCAATCTTAAAGCCTTAGGGCTCATGCATAGTACACCTTATAACCGCAAAGATACGTTTGACAATATTTTAAAGAATGAAATGCGTTGTCTGTACACAGTTAACACCATCGGTACCAAAAGGAGTACCAAACAGCATCGATTACACCATTTCAGAAAAAAATGTCACTAAATCAGTTAAGATAAATTTATTCAGGAACAGGCTGTTGAAAGCAGCCTTTAAGCAACCTTCTGTTATTAAAATGATTACAGGCTCATAAAGCTAAACCGGGGGGCTTCCTTCATAGAAAGGCAATATTTTCCCTTCTTTTCATAATAAAATTCATCATTAAAAATAAAAAATAGAAATTTTACTTGCATAACAAATAAAAAAACCCCAAATACTACACATAAACAACAATGTGAAATATATCTTATTTAAATGAAAAAATTAATATCCCTGTTTATGGTTGGTATCTTTATAGATGCAACAGCCCAAGATGCCTCTTTTTCTTTCTCTCACAAAACGTATCCACGTTCAAGCTTAAAAACAACCCCCAGACATGAGGTAGTGCAACCTCTTTCTTCATGTCCGCTTATTCCTGCCCCAATCTTCCAACACCAAACAGCGAAATCGCCGGAAGATTTTTGTCAAACGATAATAGATCAAGCTAAGGGCGGAAAATTAGCTTCTATTTGGCATAGTCTTTCGCTAACTGTGCAACAAGAAATCATCTTTTATAAACTTATCCGTTGGGCTGCAAAAGATATAGGACTCCCCTCCAGTACTCATGATATATATTTTCCAGGCTTATCTGAAGAGTCTCTTCGAAACTTCTATATCCCATTGAATAAGCTCTTAACAAAGGGGTTTAGAAAAGACCATAGTTCTCGCTCTATTTTGGCTCAAGAATTCAACCGCAGCATAAGAACTTTTAAGAACAAGCTTATCTGTGGTGGATTAAATGATTCTCATCAATCAAAAGTTCATTTTTCTGACAATGAGAGAGATAGTAATTGGCCAAAGCGCGGCCTCCGTAAAATTAGAGGAAACCTACAGTTACACCAACTGATCCAATTTAATCGCTCCTTGAGCAAATTATCTTCCAACCGTTTAAAGGAGTCCGGCTTTTCACACTCCACAGAAGAACAAATTCAAGACGAAACGGATTATTTATATAATCTTCTTTTCTTTATTAAGCTTGTTCACCATAATGACTACCAGTCCGCGTCCTTAAACTTAACAGCTGGAAATCAAGCTTCACCATTTGTCCCCTATCTATTGAGATATGGACTTACGACAGCACAACAAATTCTATTAGATCCATCATTTAATCTAGATTTATTTCAAATGGCTAAATGGGAATCCATCTTCTCTATGCTCCATAAATGGGCCTATAAACGACTGGCCTACCATTCTCTCTTTGATCTAACAACCGAAGATTATATTAATGAAATGGATAAGTTATTAAAATTTTACACGTTTATAATGAAACACGGCGCCAACCGACACAAACTTCCCATCGACCCTACTTTTTACACCCTGGTTTTTGCTGAAATGCAAGAGTGGGAGCCACTTTTTAATCAAGCAATAGCCAGCTTAGAGTTCCAAGGTTTACTCCATAATCGCCCTAACCATGTTCTTTTAAGAACGGGCAAATCTTATCAACAGCTCTTAACCATAGAAATGAGGGCCATCAAGCAAACGTATTACTCTTCCCAAGACCCATTAAAAGAAATTTCTGACTTCCTATTTTCAACAGAAGAAAATTTATTACCTCTCATGAAACCTTTTGGTATCAAGGAAGAAATTGAGTTAAGTTCAGCCACAATACTATCCCCCAGCGAGACGGCGAAAGACGTGGCATTGCCAACAACATCGATTGCGCTGCGAACAGAACAAACTGCCTCTGGCTTATTAAAGATTAATCTATTTAATAGCGATTTCTCTAGCGGCAGCCTGCCTAAAGCAGCTTCTCGCAAACGACCTGCCAGCCAAATGATTGCAGGTTCATAAGGTGTAGTCATATAAGCTAACTATCCCGGGCTTGTCCTCAACTTGATGGGGGATCAAGTCCAGGGATGAACTGTTGTTTATGGATATTTATTTCCGCTGTCAAAAAGCTTCGAGCTAACAATAATAAACGATTGCTGATTAGAGAAGCTAAGGAAAGATAGCCATAAAAACCCCACCTCTGGATTACAGAGCGGTGCTATTCTTATCCGTGACTTAAAAACCGCTCTGCTTCTAAAGCTGCCATACATCCCAGTCCGGCGGCCGTTACAGCTTGACGGAAAACTTTATCAGCCACGTCACCGGCCGCAAAGACACCAGGAACGTTGGTGACGGTACTGCCTGGCGCAACCTTGATGTAACCTTCCTCATCCACCTCAACTTGCCCCTTAAAAATCTCACTCATGGGTGTGTGACCAATGGCCACAAAAACACCATCAACCGCAAACTCTGTTAACTCATTGGTTTTGACATTCCGAAGCTTAACCCCAGTAACAGAAGCAGGATTCTCACTGCCCACAATTTCTTCAACCACCGAATCCCAAATAACTTTGATTTTTGGATTTTTAAATAAACGATCTTGGGCAATTTTTTCGGCTCGCAGCTTATCACGCCGATGGATGATGGTGACTTCCTCGGCAAAATTGGTTAGATACATGGCCTCTTCGACAGCTGAATTACCGCCCCCGACCACAATAACTTTCTTCCCTTTATAGAAAAAACCATCGCAGGTTGCACAAGCAGAAACACCAAAACCGCGGAATTTTTCTTCCGTATCAATGCCCAACCAACGCGCCTGAGCGCCCGTTGAAATAATAACTGTCTCGGCCTCTATGATTTCACCACAATCAGTTTTGCAAACAAAGGGACGCTTTGAAAAATCAACGGAATCAATCATATCCTCAACCATTTCGGTACCGACATGCTCTGCCTGCAACCGCATCTGTTCCATCAACCACGGCCCCTGAATCACATCCGCAAAACCAGGATAATTTTCCACATCTGTTGTAATGGTCAACTGCCCGCCTGGTTGAATGCCCAAAGCCTGAATTGGCTTTAAGTTAGCCCGTGCTGCATAAATGGCCGCTGTATAGCCAGCCGGACCGGAGCCAATAATGAGAACCTTTGTTGTTTTTGTCATAAAAGAGACCTTAAAAAAATAATAGTATAAGATTATTTTATCGACTTAAGCTCTAATCATCTAGTGAATTATTTGCAATTTCTGTATAAGGTCTAATTATTTATAAATGATAGGAAAATGTTAGGATAAATGTACCTATCTGAGATTTAACAATGGAGATTTTAACCTTATGAAACACATATTATTTATGATTATCCTTGGATTAGGGAGTACAAGCAAAGCTTATGATAAACCTGCCCATGCACCCTTTAATTTTGGAATACAATACGACTTTCCAATTTACTCCTATCCGGATCCCCAAATTTGGGGACCCGCCAGCGTATATTTATCAGAAATAAAGTCTCCTGAGCAAAAGACTTCATCTCAAACAAACTCTGAAAAGTTCCATGACGCCCTTATAGAAATAGCATTCAACTTACGAAATATCGGTACATTCGATAACCCCATCCCGCAACAGTATTTAAGTAACTCCCCTTTCTTTCTATCATCTTTCATGTGGCCGTCCTTACCCTTACAGAACCAAGACTGTCAAAAATTGGAAGCTATTCCTTTCTTGCAAAAATTTGAAGGGCTAGCAGCAACTCCTACCCTCTTCACAATTGAACCTGTCGAGCATCTTCAAAGGTGTGGAAATTAAAGATTAGATCCCCTTAAATAACCTGAATAATTTTTTACGATTTATAAAAATTTTCTGTTGCAATAACCAAGAGAGTTCTGTTAAAAATAGAACTATCTTGGTAAGCCGGTTTAGCTCAGCTGGTAGAGCAACTGATTTGTAATCAGTAGGTCGCGAGTTCGAATCCTGCAGCCGGCACCATGATTCTCTTTATCTTCCCTTTATAAAAAATCTGACTGACTGGGTATATTCCCAGCTCATGTTGTTTAAAGCAAAATTCCAATTAACCAGATGATCCAGGAAGACCTCGACATACTCTTTACGACGATTTTGGTAGTCTAGGTAATAAGCATGTTCCCACACATCACACACCAGTAACGCTTTTTGTCCTTTTATCAAAGGAAGATCAGCATTAGAGGTCGCTACAATCTTCAACTCAGCGCCATCTTCTACCAACCACACCCATCCGCTGCCAAAAACCTTAGTCCCTGCTTCAATAAATTGCTTTCTAAACTCCCTAAAATCACCAAAATTTTTATTGATCTTGTCTAACAATTTTCCAGTGGGCTTGCCTCCCCCCATAGCCTGCATTGACCGCCAATAGAATGTATGATTCCACGTTTGCGCTGCATTATTAAATACAGCCGTTAATTGAGGGTCCTTGGCACTTAGAACAATGATTTCTTCTAAAGTTTTGTCGGTTAATTTTTTTTCAATAATAAGATTGTTTAGTTTATCCACATACCCTTGATGATGTTTCGAATAATGCAATTCAAGTGTCTTTGCACTAATATAGGGAGCAAGAGCCGGCCGCTCGTACGGCAACGGTGGTAAGACAAACTTTTTTCCACTCGGATTATCTGCAGCATTTACCCAATTAACAAGAACCAAGGCACTTAAAATCGGTCGGAAATACTTCATCTATTATATCCTTTAACCATTCATCTTAATTAATAATAGGGAACTTTTTATACAGAGCAAAGCAGGAATAAAAGGGGTTAATAACCGTTTACTTTTACAAAGTTAATGCTTTTTCAACCCCTTGAGTCCCAAGAAAATTCATGGTCTCCTATTAGAATCTAAGGAGAACATCATGAGAAAAACCATCTTTCTGTTAGCGACCCTCTTAATCTTCAGTTCCGTCCCAGCCGAAGAAACGGCCTCTACACCTCAAGGAATCATTCCCTCTATTGAAGAAGAGTTGGTATCTCCTCCGGTAGAAATTATTATGCCATCTGAAGAACCCCAAGACGTCATATCATCCATACCGGAAGAGATAACAACCACCCAACCGATAGAAAATATCTCATCTACTGTAGCGGATTCCTCCTTCCCTTCTCATTCTAAATCGCGTGAAAAGAAAAAGCATAAGCGGACGCGCGAAATAGTGAATGAAGAAGAAGATATAGTATATATATCTTGGCCCGAGTTCTTACTGGCCTTAACAGAATCGCGCCAAAAAAGTTCTTTGGCCGCTGAAAATTTTGATCCTGAAAACATTCCCGGCTGTTGTTGTTTTCCTAAAAGTTGCTGCACGAATTGTTATGGTAAAATGAATGTTGCTTCCCGCATTTTTTGGACATTTGCGCAAGGGGGAACAGGAGCCCTTGCAAGCTTATCTCACTATGCTCGACGGTCAATCATTCCGCTCGTCACCTTAGGGAATTTCGACAAGAAAACGAGAGACTATCTTTTACTGTGTATTGCAATTTTCCAGGGCGTGGGTGATATGAGCGAAACCATTCACGATTATGCTATTATTAAAGCCATTCAAATTCAAAAGAATTTAAAAAAACTTGAAAAGCTATACAAGTCTGAAAAGCAGCGGCAAAAACTCAAAGCTTTAGCAAAATGTGCTGAAGGCTCTTTGCCCAACCTAAGAATTCATCAAAAGTTTCCACTAAAGGAATTAGATCGCGACTTACTTTACAAGCTTTATTACCCAAAATCCTTGCAAATGTCAGACCTTACCACAGAAATGAAGCGGCTAACAGAGCTCACATTGCTCGAGGAAATCTATTTCATGTGCTCAGATTTTCTTTGGACAGATACTTATCCGCTTTTCTGGCTTTCTGGAACAGCTCTTGGATTAATTCAACTTTTTCTTATCATTAGCGATTTAGCACTACAGGATGAGCCTTCTTTAAAAATATCAATTATCATGCTGGTGATAGAAGCCTTGCAATATCTTAGCCTTAGTATGAAATATGATAGTGAACAAAAAACCTTCGAAACTCATAAATTTAGAAAAGATCTTGCAGAAATTGACAACCCAGAAAACGACAGTAGCGACGACACTGAACTGCAGGAAGTATAAAAAAGGCACCTTATTAGGTGCCTTTTCAGTAGCATAATCACATAGAACAGAGGGATTAGTAATCCATTCCCATACCGCCCATACCACCCATGCCACCCATACCAGGAGCAGCGGCAGGACCTTTAGGTTCAGGTTTTTCAGCAATCATCGCTTCGGTAGTAATTAATAGACTTGCAACAGAAGCTGCATCCTCTAAAGCTGTGCGAACAACTTTGGCAGGGTCAATCACACCAAATTCAAACATATTACCAAAACGATCGCCTTGAGCATCGTATCCAAAGTTTGCATCCTGCGCGTCGATAATTTTACCAATGATGATGGAACCGTCTTGACCTGCGTTAAAGGCGATTTGGCGACAAGGGACCGACAAGGCGTGGCGGACTATTTTAACACCAACTTCTTGATCGTTATTAGCAACCTTAAGCCCTTCTAGCTTCTTAATAGCATATAACAAAGCCACACCACCACCGGGAACGATACCTTCTTCAACAGCCGCACGCGTTGCATGCATAGCATCTTCAACACGGTCTTTCCGTTCTTTAACTTCAAGTTCAGTCACACCACCCACACGAATAACAGCAACACCGCCGCTTAATTTAGCCAAACGTTCTTGTAGTTTTTCACGATCATAATCAGAAGAAGATTCCTCGATTTGTGCACGGATTTGGCTGCAGCGTGCTGCAATTTCTTCTTTTTGACCCGCGCCATTAACCAATGTGGTATCGTCTTTGGTTATTGTAACTTTACGAGCCGAACCAAGCATGTCCATGGTTACATTCTCAAGTTTAATCCCAACATCTTCAGAAACAACTGTACCACCGGTGAGGATTGCAATATCTTCCAACATCGCTTTACGACGATCACCAAAGCCCGGTGCCTTAACCGCCGCAACCTTTAGACCACCGCGCAACTTGTTGACAACAAGCGTTGCCAAAGCTTCACCTTCTACATCCTCAGCAATGATCATCAAAGGGCGGCCTGATTGAACGACAGCTTCAAGAACTGGCAACATGGCTTGTAGACCAGATAGCTTTTTCTCATGAATCAGAATAAACGGGTTTTCTAATTCAGAAACCATTTTATCTGGATTGGTTACGAAATAAGGGCTGATGTAGCCACGATCAAACTGCATCCCTTCCACAACATCCAATTCTGTGTGCAACGACTTAGCTTCTTCAATGGTGATCACACCTTCTTTACCAACCTTTTCAACGGCTTTGGCAAGCATTTCACCAATTTCGATTTCACCATTGGCAGAAATTGTACCTACTTGAGCAATTTCATCAGATGTAGAAACTTTTTTTGCACGAGACTTAAGGTCTGCTACGACGGCTTCAACAGCAAGATCAATACCGCGACGTAGATCCATTGGATTCATGCCAGCAGCCACTGCTTTAATGCCTTCACGCACGATTGCTTGAGCCAAAACTGTTGCTGTTGTCGTCCCATCACCAGCCAAATCAGATGTCTTAGATGCCACTTCACGCAACATCTGGGCACCCATGTTTTCAAACCTATCGGATAGTTCAATTTCTTTAGCAACGGATACACCATCTTTGGTGATGCGGGGTGCGCCAAAAGATTTTTCAATCACCACGTTACGTCCTTTTGGACCAAGCGTTACTTTTACAGCATCAGCTAAAATATCAACACCACGCAGCATACGTTCACGAGCGTCGGCGGAAAAACGAACTTCTTTTGCAGCCATAATAAACCTCTTTAAATTTTATATAGTGTCTGTGTTATGCAAACTTTCTTTTTTGCAGTACTTGTCAAAAAATCTATTACTTCTAAGCGGAAGCACAGATTTAGCACTGTAGATGCCCGCAAGCATGAAAACCTTCATAACAGTAGCTTTCTTGATTGAGCGGCAGGTACAAGGCAAATCGAGAACCGCAGCGGAGCGTACTTAAGGTACGTGAGCAGCGGAAGCACAGATTTAACACTGTAGATGCCCGCAAGCATGAAAACCTTTATAACAGTAGCTTTCTTGATTGGGCGGCAGATACAAAGCAAATCGAGAACCGCAGCGGAGCGTACTTAAGGTACGTGAGCAGCGGAAGCACAGATTTAACACTGTAGATGCCCGCAAGCATGAAAACCTTTATAACAGTAGCTTTCTTGATTGGGCGGCAGATACAAGGCAAATCGAGAACCGCAGCGGAGCGTACTTAAGGTACGTGAGCAGCGGAAGCACAGATTTAACACTGTAGATGCCCGCAAGCATGAAAACCTTTATAACAGTAGCTTTCTTGATTGGGCGGCAGATACAAGGCAAATCGAGAACCGCAGCGGAGCGTACTTAAGGTACGTGAGCAGCGGAAGCACAGATTTAACACTGTAGATGCCCGCAAGCATGAAAGCGCCGGCCTTAGATGGCCAAAATACCCATAATATCTGACTCTTTCATTACCAAGAACTCCTCACCTTCGATCTTAATCTCGGTACCAGACCACTTGCCAAACAGGACACGATCACCGGTTTTGACATCAAGGGGGACTAGAGTTCCATCTTCTTTGCGCAAACCCGAACCAGCAGCAATTACTTCGCCTTCTTGTGGCTTTTCTTTAGCTGTATCTGGAATAATGATACCAGATTTAGTTTTTTCTTCGGACTCGATTCGTTTTACAAGGACCCGATCATGTAACGGCCTGAATTTCACTGTAAACCTCCTTACATTTTTGTTATCAGCACTCTCGCTCAGGGAGTGCTAACTTTATCTCATATATTTAAAATTCTGTCAATAGCCTGAGAAAAGAATTACCTGAAATTTTCTGCCCAATGTGGGGATAATATTTTTGTCTGTGATTGAATAAGATTGCTTAAGTATATATTGCAATAGGAGATACCATGTCCCCCGCACAAGCTTATGATCATTTGCAAACCATTCTAAATTCCGCCCAGGCAGAAGGCGATAATGCCCTGGCTTTAAGGACGATAGAATTAATGTGCAAATTGAATGGCCTCTTCGATAAACAAACCCACAAGTTAACGATCTCACAACTAAATGATCAACAAATTCAGGATTTGATCAATCAATTAGGTTAAGATTGCACCTCATCTTTACCGATGATCTCTGTCTGGGAGGGGAAAACAAACAATTTACAGCCCCCTTCCATCCTTCCCGCCGCGCCCCCTTACATTTTAGGTTAGATATAGAATCGACTCTGGAAAATAGAATTAAATTCGGATACCTTCAAATCATATAATTCTAACTCTAAAAGCTTTTAAATGACTGTTATTACACGTTTTGCTCCGTCTCCCACGGGCTACCTTCATATTGGGAGCGCTCGCACCGCCCTTTTTAATTATCTTTTTGCCAAACACCATGGTGGGCAATTCCTGTTACGTATTGAAGATACGGATCGCGCCCGTTCAACCCAAGAGGCTGTTAATGCCATTGTAGATAGCATGAAATGGTTAGGCCTTGATTGGGATGGAGAAACTGTTTATCAATTTGCGCGCGCTGAACGCCATGCAGCGATCGCCCGACAGCTTTTAGCTGAAGGCAAAGCTTATTATTGCTATTGTTCGCCTGAAGAGCTTGAGCAAATGCGTGAGCATGCCAAAGCCAACAACCTTCCCCCCCGTTATAATGGATTCTGGCGGGATCGAGATCCATCCGAAGCCCCAGCAGGGGTAGCACCGGTTATCCGATTTAAAGCTCCACAAGAAGGAGAAACAATTATTGAAGATCTGGTTCAAGGAACTGTCTGCATCCAAAATTCGCAGTTGGATGATATGGTCTTGTTGCGCGCCGATGGTACCCCAACTTATATGCTGTCTGTTGTCGTTGATGATCACGATATGAATGTTACTCATATTATTCGGGGTGATGACCATCTTACCAACGCCTTCCGTCAACACCATCTTTACCAATCATGCCAATGGGATGTCCCTCAATTTGCGCACCTTCCCTTGATTCACGGACCTGATGGTGCCAAGCTTTCCAAACGCCATGGCGCGTTGGGAGCAGAAAGTTATCGAGATCTAGGTTTTTTGCCAGAGGCCATGTGTAACTATTTATTACGCCTGGGCTGGAGCCATGGAGATGAGGAAATTATCAGCCGCGATCAGGCTATCGCGTGGTTTGACACTGATTCCATCGGCCGTTCGCCTGCTCGTTTTGATATGGCTAAATTAACCAACCTGAATGCCCATTACATCCGGGAAGCTGATAATGCTCGGTTAATGGAACTGTGCCAACCGGTGATAGAAGAAAAATTGGGACTTAAACTATCGGTAGCAGAATTTGAGCGGATTACCCTGGGTATGACTGGCTTAAAGCAACGCGCCAAAACTATTATGGAACTGGCTGACAATGCTTTAATTTATGTTCGCCTTGCAACGCCTGATGAAAAAGCCCAAAAATTTATAACAGATGCAGCAAAAACGCTGGTTAAAGAAGTGATACAAGATTTAGGACAAGCCGACAGTTTCACAGAACATGAATTAGATGCCAAAATTCGTGAAACAGCAGAGCGACTTGGGGAAAAATTGGGCACTATTGCTCAACCGCTGCGCGTTGCCTTAACAGGCAGTACCGTATCGCCAAGCGTGTTCGAGGTTATGGCTGTTCTCGGCAAACAAGAAAGCCTTCAAAGACTCGCGGCCTTTGTGGGAGAGGCAAATTAACTAAGCTTAGTAGGCGGGATAGATAAAGTGATTTATCATCCTTGATCCCCTCTTAAGAACGTTGATCGCAGGGGGAATAAATTATGACAATTTCTAATCTTTTCTTTTTTGGATATGGCTATGTGGCGCAGCATTTACATCAAATGCTGTCGCCTCAAATCAGAGTGGCAGGATGCAAAAGATCGCCTTTAAATCACGAGTTCCTTTATCCATTTCAAGCGATCCCTTATGAAATTCTCGATCAATTTGATCATTTCTTAATTTCAATTCCACCTGACGACCACGGAGACGTGACGCTTCGATATTATTCTGACTATTTTACTCATAGGATAGTCCCCATTCAATGGGTTGGGTATCTGTCGGCAAGCAGCGTATATGGAGATCAGAAGGGGCGCTGGATTGATGAAAAAACAGTCCCTGCCCCTACCTCTCCTCACGGTCATCAGCGCCTCGTGGCAGAACAGCAATGGCAGGAAACCAATTTGTCCCTATCAATTTTCCGCCTAGCAGGCATTTATGGCCCGGGTCGGTGTGTTATTGAGTCGGTGCTAACTAATCGAGCCCAACTTATCGACAAACTTGGCCATGTCTTTAATCGTATCCATGTAACGGACATCGGCCGCCTCATTATGGCTACGCTTAAAACACCCGCTCCCCTTT